>DATKLQ010000593.1:0-6239 GCA_035542335.1 Ignavibacteriaceae bacterium
CAACAATGAACGGTGCGACAATAGCCCCAACACTTGTAGCTGCGTTAAAAATTCCTGTTGCGAGTGCTCTTTCTTTTTTCGGAAACCATTCGGCAACTGTTTTAATTGCCGAAGGGAAATTACCGGATTCACCGAATCCGAGGCCAAATCTAGCTAATGAAAATCCTATTACACTAAAAGCAGGGCGTACTGCCGCATGCAGCATTCCAAAAATGCTCCAGATACCGATAGATAAAGTATACCCTTTCTTTGTACCAAGTCTGTCTATTATTCCTCCCATTGCAAGCATACCAACAGCATAAGCAGCTTTAAAAGCAATTTGGATATTGGCATAATCGGTGTTTGACCATCCAAATAATCTTGTAAGAGTGGGGGCTAAAACGCCAATGATGCTTCTATCAAAATAGTTAACAGTAGTAGCGTAGAACACTAAAGCAAGGATAGTCCATCTGTACCCCGCAACTTTTTTTGTGGATACATTTTCCGCGATTAAATCTGTTGAGGAATTATTCATAATAATATTCTGTTTGTGAATAGAATTTATTTTATAAGGTTGAGTAATTTACAGAATTTCAAAAGATGCTTCTCTTTCTTTTAAAGAAGCAGTGCTGCCGAATGCATGAGAATCATTAGCAATGATTAACCCCTTGAGGTCATTGTAAGAAAAATCTTTATTTGCAGTGAATCTTAAGGTAGTAGAGCCCGCACCGGAATGATAAGTAAAAATTTTACCGCTAAATGATTTTAATACCGGCTTTTTAATTACAGAGATGATTTCATCAAAAAAGAGCAGAAGATCTTTACCATGAATTTCATATTTAAATATTTTGGGTCCTTCGGAGGATTCCGGATCCACTACGTCAAAAGATGAATTTGCAATTACCAATTTTTGATTCGCGTCGTAGCCGCCTGCATGCCATATTGAAGCAGTGGCTTTAACTTCCATAAAGGCAAAAGCGTGAGTGTTAATATCCGGCTGAGCATTTTCGATTGTCAGGTTCCTCAGTATAATATCATCGGCAAGAATATTAACGACTGCAGGCCTAATTGTATCTTTTTGTTTAATCCAATTTCTTCTCGGCTGGAAGAATTTAATTATTATTTTTTCTTTTGATTCTCCAACTATTGTAACATAATCCCATCGGGAGAGATTGAAGAGCTTTGCTTATGGAGACGAAGTCGCCGCTCCCGTCGCCAGCTACTACAATGTGAAAAGCACCGGAAGGGAAAGCTGATTTTGCATAAATAATGAATAAAAAAATGAAGGCGGGTATTGAATTAAGTCCGGAATTTTCCGTTCGCGTTTATGGGCACTAAGCAACCAATCCACTTTGTAAGTTGGGATTCCTCAGATGAAGGTATGTTTTCAGCTGGATATTTTTAGGCTTACTATCTTTGGGATAGTTTATCTTCTCTAGTATTAAATTTACAGCTTCTCTTCCTAATTCCTGTGCAGGCTGACTTACAAAATTGAAGATTGAGGGAGTGTAACGGTTTAGAAGATTATACCCGAAGCATGTAACTTCTATATCTTCCGGGATTTTCACCCCTGCCTCTTTAGCTGCGGAATAAATGCCCAGTGCAACCGGGTAGGTAACCGCCAAAATAAACTCGGGAAGCTTTCCCGTTTTAAATATTTTCATAAATCCTTCATAGCCGTCCTGCTCGCCGAATCCTCCTTCAACCACCCACTCGGGATGAATAGGGATATTATAATCTTTCATTGCATCATTAAATCCTTCACACCTGAATTTTCCAATATTTATATGATTATAACCTCCTACATGAGCTATCTTTTTATATCCTTTCTTAGCTGCAAATTCAATTGCCGAATAAGCACCTCCTTTGTCATCTACAGTAACGGAAGAAACTCCGCTCAGTTTTGGAACTCTGTCCACAAATACAATAGGTATGTTCAAATCCATTACTCTCTGGAAAATGCTGAGGTCCTCGGTTTCCTGGGTAATTGAAATAATTAAACCGTCAACCTTCATAGCAAGGAGAGAGAGAATATGCTTTTTCTCCCGGTCTGCTTTTTCCTGGGAAATGGTAAGAAGGGTCTCATAATTATTTTTGAATGCGGTATCATATACCGATTCAATAATCGAAGAAAAAAACAAGTGAGCAATTTTAGGAACAACCAGACCGATGGTGTTGGATTTTCTCGCAGATAAATTCCTAGCCATTACGTTTGGTGTATAACCTAGTTTTTCCGCCAATTCTTTCACCTTTTCCGTAGTTTCTGGTGAAATATCGGGATGACCTCTCAGTGCTTTTGAGATTGTGACTTTTGAAACCTTAAGCTTTTTTGCGAGATCTTCCAGCTTTATAGGCCGTACTTTGCTTCGCATATTTAAATTTATTTAGTTTTTAATTTGTTGGGGTTCATATTCCAATTCTATTGCCGCAAGCATAAATGCTCCGTATCCTTTAAAGTCGTTTATTCTTTTACGTCACTTATGTAGAATAAAACTTCCGTCGCGGTATGGATTTCCGCCCAAACCTCCGACCGAACAGACATTATTCAGATTAATTGTGCCTTCTTTTTCTTTGGAAACAAGATTTTTCATTATAGAATTAAAACAATCATCGGCAATATTAAGATATTCACTATTAAATATCCTTTCTTCGCACCTTTTCCAAATACATATGTAAACATAGCAGAAGCAGATGCTTCAATAAAATTACTGTCTATATCGCCTTCTATAACCTGGAACCACAAACCGGTTTTTTCATCATGAAATTTAACTAAGTTTGCAGAAAGATTTTTAAGGATTTCAATTATTCTGTTTTTTTAACTCTATCCCAATAATTGCCTATTACCTGAACACCAAGTAAGTTATTAAAAAATCTTTCCGTAATGCAACGAGAAATCATATTGTTTAAAAGAATAGATCCGGTAATTTAGGGGAAGGAATTGTTTTTTATTCAGGAAAATATATAAACAATTACTAATTAAACTTGAAATAATTCAATGCATTATAGTAGCAGATATTTTTCACTAATGATACAATTAAATCTTCGGAATCGGGTATTAATCCGTTTTCAATATCCTGCCCGATCATACTGCATAGAATTCTTCTGAAATATTCATGGCGCGGATAAGAAAGAAAGCTTCTTGAATCGGTAAGCATTCCAACAAACCGGCTAAGCAGGCCCATATTTGACAACGCATTCAGCTGCTTTTTAATCCCGTCCTTCTGATCGAGGAACCACCAGGCGCTGCCGAACTGCAATTTGCCGGGATGGGTACCGTCCTGGAAATTCCCGATCATTGTCGCAACTACTTCATTGTCTTTTGGATTTAAATTATAAACAATTGTTTTGGGCAGGTGATTTTCCGAGTCTAATTTATTCAAGAATTTTCCGAGGGGAATTGCAATTTGAAGGTCTCCGATTGAATCAAACCCGGTATCCGGCCCGAGAGTTTTAATCATCCTGCTGTTGTTATTTCTCAGGGCCCCGATATGAAGCTGCTGAACCCATCCTTTTTCAAAATCCATTAAAGCAAATTCATACATCATTGCCGATTTAAACTTTAAAATTTCTTCCGCCGCTAAACTTTTTCTCTTTAGAATTTTTTGAAAAATGCTTTCAATTCCCTTCGAGGTATAATCTTCTGCGTAAGGGATTTCGATGCCATGGTCGGATAACCTGCATCCGTTTCTGCCAAAGAAGTCATGTCTTTTCTGAATTGCGGAAATATAGCCTTTAAAACTTCCAATTTCTTTATTTGTAATTTCCTGCAGTTTCGTAAGCCATGCATAAAATGAATCGCGGCTTTCGACAGACATTCCTTTATCCGGACGAAACGCAGGGAGGACTTTGACTGAAAAATTATCGGCCGAGATTTTCTTATGATGTTCCAGATTATCTACCGGATCATCAGTAGTACACACAACTTCAACATTAAAGTGTTTTAATATTCCTCTGGCGGAAAAATTTCCTGCGGTGAGCAATTTGTTGCAGTGCTCCCAAATTTCTTTGGCGCTTTCTTTATTCAGAAGTTTTCCTGAAATTCCGAAGGGATTCTTTAATTCCATGTGCGTCCAGTGGTAAAGCGGATTCCTTACAGTATAGGGAACCGTTTCGGCCCATGCAAGAAATTTCTCCCAATCTGATGAATCCCCGGTTATATATTTCTCATTAATTCCGTTGGTTCTCATTGCGCGCCATTTATAATGATCGCCGTAAAGCCAGATTTGGGTTATATTTTCGAATTTTTTATCTGCAGCAATGTCGTCTACGGGAAGGTGGCAATGATAATCTATAATCGGAAGGTCTTTTACAGCACTGAATAAATCCTGCGAAGTTTTTGTATTTAATAAAAATGAATCGGAAAGAAATTCTTTGTTAATGGTGTTTAAGTAGCTTGAAGAGGAAATATTCAGGGTCATTTATATTCTTTTTTTGATATACGATATTTTACAAAAAGAAAATAAGAAATGAAAATCGGGGTAATTAAAGCTTCGCCGGGTCGGTCACGCTTGTTTTCTACTTAACCGGTTAAGTAAACGATACACTCAACGGTCAAGTTTAGAGAAAATATTTTTTAAATGCAATATTATTTTATTTTTTATTTTATTTTTTTATTTAAACTTGCAAAAATCTTTGAACCAGTTCAAAAGTTTAATCATTAATAAAGCAAGGATATTTAAAGTGGATGATATGGAAGGCAATTCATGAAATTAATTAAAAGTCAAAGTTAAATTAACTTTTCCTTTTGACTTTTTACTTTTGACTTGACTTATCTAAGTACGCCCAGAAGGACTCGAACCTTCAGCCTTTGGAACCGGAATCCAACGTTCTATCCAGTTGAACTATGGGCGCAGCGTGGATTTAGAATTAAATTCAAAATGACCTTAAAGTAAATATAATAAAGATTAAGATATTTTTACTGATCATTGCTGGGTCCAGGCACAGTAGTTGTGAACTAAATTGGATGATTTGTTTTTTATTCCTTAAAAAACTTAATAAAAGATTTTAAAAGTTAGTTTAATTATTTATGGCTGAGCATCAAAAATTATGAAAATAGTTAGTATTGTAACATGCCTGTTAATTTTATTGCTTTTCGGATGTAAACAACCAAAAATGATTTATAATACGGGAATAAAGGATTATACAAATATTTTCAATGATGCATTATCTGGTTCTGATTATGTTTTTATTAAACCTGGTTCATACCCCCTTTCTGCTCCACTTTATCTTCATAGTAACCTTATCATTGAAGGTGAAGGTGAAGTAATTCTAATAAAAAGCACTCCGTATTCTCAGGTTTTTACAAATATAAGGGCTGCAAAAGACTATTCTGTTATACGGGATGAATCAATAACTATAATGAATATAATTATCGATGCAAACAATAATGGAAACCAAAAAGATGCGGTACATCCGACTGCAAATGGAGACTTATCTTTTAAGTATTTAAACTATCTGACACTAAAAAATATTAAGATAATTAATGGGGATTCTATTTTGTTTGGGATTCATTTACAGTCGGTTAAAAATGCTACGGTGAAAAATTATTCGTATGATGGGGATAAGACTGGTATTCAAATGCAGGGCGGTTGTGAAAATATAAAAATAGATAATTTTGATATTAGTAGTGGTGATGATGCTTTTGCTATAAATGTTTGTGATTATCCGAGGGTACAACATAATACAGAAGATAGTAGGAATATAACTATAGAAAACGGGATTAGTAGGAAAAGAAATAATCAATGTGGATCCTTTTTAAGGCTTATGACTGGAAGCTGGAAAGAATGGCAGAAAGGAAATAAATATCGAATAGGAGATATAACAAATTATAATGGCAAACAATATAAGAAAATAAATAAAGGAGAATTGGTGTCATTAGATTGTCCTCGTCAATTAGGTGGGGATAGTCTTTATTCAGATGGATTAGTTTGGAGATATATTGGGCAAGGCACTAATGTAACATCAAATATTTATAATGTTTATGTACTAAATGTCAGATTAGATGACGGAAGGAAAATAGTTCGAACTATAGACGCTGATAGTAATAATTATGGAGAATATCCAGGTACAGAAAATACGTCTATTGTTGATAGTATTTATACTGAAGGTCATCAAGTTATAACAAGGGGGAAGATTGGTGTGTGGAAAACAATCCCTAGAGGAAATCAGGTTTTACTTAATATTTTTTTGGCTTGTTTAATTTTGCTAATAATTGTGGTTAGCTTTTATTTTCTAAATAATAAGAAGTTTATAAAAAAATA
>DATKLQ010000594.1:0-4926 GCA_035542335.1 Ignavibacteriaceae bacterium
AATTTTTTTACGGGTGCTCTGCAGCTTGCTCCAGATGTTCTCTTCGACAAAATGAATCTTCTTCTCGGTTTCATATTCAGATTCTCTGCCTAATGGATCTAATTCCTCGCCGTTTCTGATAGTGTCGTCAAAAATCGAATCAGAAGAACCGGATAATTCTTTATCTTTCATTGCATCTCCGATTTTTTATGTTGATCAAACCAGTCGAATATTGTATTCCACCAAAGCCTTGAATTCTGGGGCTTCGTTACAAAATGAGATTCATCGGGAAAATACAGGAGCTTGCTTTCAACACCAAGTCTTTGAAGTGACGTAAATAATTGGAATCCTTCTTCTTCCGCAACGCGGAAATCATTTGCACTGTGTACAAGGAGCATAGGTGTTTTTGCATTCTGAATAAACCTTTGAGGGGACCATTTTTCATATATATCCCGGGATTCCCATGGAGTTCCGCCGAATTCCCATTCCGGGAACCACAGCTCTTCGGTGGTCCCGTATGCGCTCTCTGTGTTAAATACACCGTCGTGGCTTACCAGCGCATTAAAGCGATCGGTATGTCCTTCAATCCAGTCGATCATGTAGCCGCCGTAAGAAGCCCCGGCGGCAAATATATTATTCTTATCTATAAAATTAAATTTCTCTAAGGCATAATCGCAGGCATTCATCAAATCGGTATAAACCTTACCTCCCCAGTCTCGGGAAATTTCATCAGTAAATTTTTGTCCATATCCTGTGCTTCCGCGGGGATTGGGTGCAACCACAACATATCCTTTGGACGCAAACAGCTGAATATTCCACCTGTAATGAAATTCATCCGGCCAATTCCCCTGAGGACCCCCATGAATTAAAAAGATCATCGGGTACTTTTTCTTGGGATCGAAAAAAGGAGGCTTTACCAGGAGCGACTGCACTTTGGCCCCTTCGGCTCCATCCGACCAGAAAGTTTCTACCGGATTCATTTCAATCTTCGACAATCTTTCTTTATTTAAAAAGGTAATCTGCTTTAAATCCTTACCGTTAACGGCAATGCTAAAAATCTCATACGGCAAAACAGAACTCTGCCTTTTAACAAAGATTGTCTTCCCGTCCGATGTTAATGCTAAATCTGAATTAAAATTTTCATCAATAAGCGTATCAATCTTTCCGGAAGAAATATCAATTTTAAATACTGCCCTGTTGATCTTCTTATCTGCAGTAAAAAAAATATTTTTTGAATCTTTTGACCAGATTATCTGATCAGCTGAAAGATCCAGGTTGTCGGTTAATGATTTTAAGGTTTCAGATTTTCTATCATAAAGAACTATATTATGTTTATCCGACTCAAATCCTTCTCTTTTTAACGATAAAAATGCAATATACTTTCCATCGGGAGAATATACCGGTTCATAATCATTTCCTTTGCTCTGAGATATTTTCTTATATGAAGGGATTGTTCCGTACTTTAAATTTTTAAGATCAATTATAAAAACATCATTGTTTGTACTTGCAGCAAGAAAATCGGAAGTATTCATAACAAAAGCGGCTTCTTCCCCGTCAGGAGAGAAAACGAAATCATTATCGCTGCCCAATGCAACCGGCGGAACATCAAATTTGCTCTTCGGAATTAAATCTAAATATTCATTATTACTTGGATCAAATAAAAACAAATGGCTGCGTTTTTCCCCTCTCCATTGATCCCAATGCCTGTACATTAATTCCGTAAATATGTTTGCTTTGACTTTGCTTGAATCTTTTTCATTATCTCTCTTTTCATTGCAGTCCTGCGTTTCGCAGTCCGGGTAAACGGATGAAGTAAATAGGATTTTTTTTCCGTCAGCGGACCAGACATAATCATTCACTTTGGAATAAAGATCCGTCAGTTTTTTCTCTCCGCTTCCATCAGAGCTGCAAAGATAAATTTGCCCGTCCAGCAGATAGCTAATCAGATCTGTTCCGGGCCGGAATTGAGGATTAGTTTCATTCTTACCGGAATTCTTCAGAGTTCTCATCGTCCCGCCTGCGGAATTAATTATATTTATATCGTGGTTTCCCTTATTTGCTTCCATATCATATGAAGTAATCTCAAATGCGATAAATTTCCCGTCAGGCGAAATATCGAAACTTTCCAACCTCTTCATCAGCCAAAGATCTTCGACGGTAAGAGGAGATTTGGTTTGTGCTGAAAGATTTGTAATTATAAAGAATAAGCAGGCAAAGAATTGTTTCATATTTATTTAAATTTGTAATGAATGCTTAAGCTGGCAACGCTCGTAAGTAAAAATAGGAGAGTTTAATTATAAAGGCAACGAACAGTAATTTAACCTTAAATAGTTTCATCCGTTTAATTATTTTTGTATGATTTAAAAATAAATGCTTAACCAAATGATAGATAATATAAGTTTTTTACCCGGAATGAATCAGCAGGCGGATTGCTTAATTAAGGCTATAACATTAAAGAATTGCTCAATACTTGTAATTGGATCCGGGAGTGAAGCTATTGCCGTAAAATTAAGAAAGAGGTATGAATCATTAATTTATTTAGCTGTCCAGGAGAGTGAATCACTTTTGACCTCAAGAATTATTTTAGGAGGGGAAGAAAACATAATTGTTAAATTAATGGATTTTGAAGTTACAGATTTTAAAGATTCTCAGTTTGATCTAGTTTATGCGCAGGCTTCAATCTCAAATAATGCAAGGAATAAAATTATAAAGGAGATTAAGAGAATATTAAAACCGGCAGGTTATTTTTGCGCGGGTGAAATAGTTTCATTCAGTGAAAACCAGCCGAAGTTTATATCTGATATGTTTGAAAATTCCGGCATTTCGCCTTTACACTCAGCTAAAATCAATGATTATTACTCCTCTAAAGGATTTCAGATTCTTTTTGAAAAAGATTTATCTTATACATTAAAAGATTTTTATATGAACAGCATTAGAATGCTGAAAGATGCTGAAAATAACATTGATGAAGGAGAAAGATCATTTTATAAAAAGCTGGTAAAAAAAATCAATCATGAATCTAATATCTATTTGCAGCTAGGCGGAGATAAATTTTACGGATTCAAAATGCTGATCTTGAAAAAAGAGGGAAAGTGAAAAAAGGCGACATAATTAGTTTGGAAATTGAGAAGTATGCTTTCGAGGGAAAAGGAATTGCTAAGATAAACGTTCCGGGCAATTCCGGCGAAAAAAATTATGTTGTCTTTGTCGACGGTGCATATCCCGGAGATAAAGTATCCGCAAAGCTGACGAAGATTAAGAAGTCGTATGCCGAAGCAAAAGTCCAAGCCGTAATCTTACCGTCAGCCGGAAGAATTCAGGCAAGATGTAAATATTTCGGCATATGCGGGGGCTGCAGGCAGCAAGACCTGAATTATGAATCCCAAATTATCTACAAACAGAACCAGGTTGTAGAAATATTTACAAAAATGGGCGGCTTTAAAGATTTTAAAATAGAACCGATCATACCTGCCGAAAATATTTTTTACTACCGAAATAAAATGGAGTTTTCATTTGCAAACCGCCGCTGGCACCATGATTTACAGGATTTACAGGATTTTCGGGAAGAAGAGATTGCTTTAGGTCTCCATGTTCCGAATATTTATGATAAGGTTCTTGATATTGAGGAATGTTTTCTTCAATCACGGTTGAGTAATGATATTTTAAATTTTATCAGAAAATATTTTAAAGAGAAAGGCTCAACCGTTTATTCGATAAGAACGCATTCGGGATACCTAAGGAATCTCGTCATCAGGACATCATTTCATACAAAAGATTTAATGGTAAACCTGGTAACTTCCGGAGAAAATGAATCATTAATGAAAGAGTTCGCAAATAATTTAATTGAAAAATTTCAGGAAATAACTACTGTAGTAAATAATATCAATTTAAAAAAAGCGGCGATTGCCGTCGGGGATTATGAAAAAGTATATTTCGGAGAAGGATTCATTTTTGATTATATAGGTAGATATAGATTCAGGATCAGCGCAAATTCATTCTTCCAGACAAACACTCTCCAGGCGGAAAAACTCTATCAAACTGCGCTTGATTTTGCGGAGCTTACAGGGAGAGAAATAGTGTATGATCTATATTCGGGAGCCGGAACAATTTCCATTTTTATTTCCGGAAATGCAAAGGCAGTATACGGATTTGAAAATGTTGAATCTGCGGTAAAGGATGCCGAAGAAAATAAGAAGCTGAATGAGATAGAGAATGTTCATTTTATTAATGCCGATCTTTATAAATCTTTCTTATCTAAAATTGAATTAAGAGAAATACCTGAACCTGATGTTTTAATACTAGATCCTCCGAGAAGCGGCATGCATAAAACGACCGTGGAGGATGTAATCCAATTAAGTCCGCTAAAAATTGTATATGTAAGCTGTAATCCGGCAACTCAGGTTAGAGATATTAAATTATTTGCCGAAGCTGGATATAAATTGATAAAGATCAGGCCGGTTGATATGTTCCCGCATAGCTATCATATAGAAAATGTAGCACTGTTGATTAAGGAAAATAACCGCTGAAATAAGCAAAGACCTTTTCCCCTTTCCCTACATTAATTGAACCATAATAAAAATTTTTGGGTTAATTGGGACTTTTAGAACTCAAAATATTGATCTCCTGTGAAGCAGCAAGAACTGATTAAAAATCAAGATTAATATTAAAAACTTTGACGAATGGATTACATTATTGTGACATTTAAGGATGAGAATGATTTTATCTTACCATAAGATTTTTTAATGATAAGGTTATCTAATACAAAGGGTGTTATCAAATGACCGATAAAATATTTAAGATAAAAAGCTATAAACTCTTAATTGGAATAGAGCCGTCGGATAAAGCACGCCGAGTACATCTAGATTGCTTTGGAGATGAGGGATACCTGTTCATAATCAATTTCACTGCTCCCGGCAAAGAGAGACCGTCCTCCTATAATCCGGAGAT
>DATKLQ010000595.1:0-6923 GCA_035542335.1 Ignavibacteriaceae bacterium
TAATGATTACGTCCTGGGATAAATCGGAGGTTTATATAAAAGTTCTGGGAAATGAAAAAGCAAAAGAAAAAATGGATTTCAGCTTTAACGGAACAGAAGATGAAGTTAAAATTAAGGCTAAGAGAGAAGGAAGTTTTTTCAATCTATTTTCAAGCGGAATTAAGCTGAGATTTGAAATAAAAGTTCCGTCTAATTTTAATAATTATGTTTCCACATCAGGCGGAGATATTAGATTAGGAGGAATTAAGGGAAATAATAAGCTGACGACTTCAGGCGGGGATATTTCGGTTAAAAATGTATCCGGAAAAGTGGATGGCACTACATCCGGGGGAGATATATCTCTTGAATCAAGCGACGGAGAGCTTGAATTATCGACTTCAGGTGGCGATATCTCCGCACAGGATTTTAAAGGCTCTCTGTCACTTTCGACATCGGGAGGAGATATCCAAATTAAAGGATCGGATGCAAAAATTACCGCTGAAACATCAGGCGGAGATATTTCATTGGAATACTCGGGTGTAAATAAAGGAATTGATCTTGAAACTTCGGGAGGAGACATTCAGATCCTTCTTCCGTCAGATTTTAATGCAAGCGCAAAGTTGTACACATCCGGCGGGGAAATAAGCTCCGAATTCAGGGGGAATAATGCCGTAAAGATATCATCCTCAAAATTTGAGGCTGATCTGAATAACGGAGGAGAACCGCTCAGAGTCAGGACATCAGGCGGAGATATTATACTCAGAAAACGTTAATGCCGAATTTTCTCAGAACTAGCTCTCCTTAAAGGCGCAGTCTAAACAAGGCTGCGCTTTTTTTTCCCTTTTCACACCTCCGTTTCTAACCACATAGGCACATAGCCGCATAGAAGGTATATTTTTGATCGGTTTCTCTATATCTGAATCTTGCAATTCTGTAATCTTTTAATCTTTTAATTTTTTAATCTTTGCGTTAAGCTTTTCCTCCGTTTGAAAGATACTTTTTTGTTTCATAGTTTATATAAAATCATTTAGGTAATTAATGACCGGATCAATTATTTACAGCTTCTTCAGCGATGACGAGCTTTTAAGGATTACCGACAGGATTAAAACTGCCGAAAAAACTACGGCCGGCGAAATCTGCGTAAGCATAAAAGAAAGACGTTCCTTCCTAAAAAAGCGTAAGTCAATCTCCCAATTAGCCCAAGAAGAATTTTTCAGGCTTGGAATAAATAAAACACGCGATAAAACCGGTATATTGATTTATATTCTTCTGAAAGAGCATCAATTTCATATTCTTGCGGATGAGGGAATAAATGCTAAAGTTGATCCTAATACATGGAACTCATTAAAAAATATGATGCAAGAAAAATTTATGAGGGGAGAATACACCAAAGGAGTTCTGGCTGCAGTAGAAGCTGCAGGTAAAATTTTATCGGAGCACTTCCCTATAAAACCGGATGACAGGGACGAGCTATCGAATAGGGTAATTACGAAGTAGGGCCATCGAGGTAAAAGGAAATAGGGGTATAGGGGTATAAGGTATAGGATATAAATGATTTTATTTCCATTGAAGACGCTTAAGCGGAATCTAAAAGTAGGTAAAGCGGTTACGGTTACGAAATCCGTATCGATCAGAGGTTATGTTTAGGGTTACGTTATCCGTCAGACGTTTTATCCAAAGGATCCTTCGGACGATACGGGCCTCGTTACCGGTTGTCGCTAAACTAAAAGAAAATTTTATCTAATTTGTTCAAGGCTTTTCACAGATTATATTTTTTATACTTATATAACTTTATCTCTTATACCTTTATACCTTATTGCTTTATATTTTAATGGGAGCTTTTATGCAACAGAAACACTTCTTCACGGCACTTCTAATACTCTCTTTCACTGCAGGTTTTCTAATCCAGGGAGATAATGAGAAAAAAATAAATAAACAAACGGTTGAAGAGGGAATGAAAATAATAGGACTGGATTTTTCAGATGCAGAACGGGATTCCATGCTCGACAATCTCAATTCATTATTAAGCGATTATGATTCGGTTAGAAGCAAAAACCTTGATAATTCAGTCCCTCCGGCAATCATATTTAATCCTATACCTTTAGGTTTTAAATTCCCAGGTGCAGAAAAGGGACTAAAGATTAGCGGCTATTCGAAAACAGTAATGCCTGCCGACAGTAATGAGCTTGCTTTTTATTCTATCGGACAGCTTGCCCAATTAATCAGGACAAAAAAAATTACCTCAACCGATCTTACAAAATTTTTCCTGGAAAGATTAAAAAAATATGACCCGGCACTTCATTGCGTAATTACTCTTACAGAAGAGCTTGCTTTAAAGCAGGCTAAGAAGGCAGATGAAGAAATAGCTGCCGGCAGATACAAAGGACTTCTTCATGGAATTCCATTCGGAGTGAAAGATCTTCTAGCAGTTAAGTGATATAAAACTACCTGGGGTGCAGCTCCATTTAAGGAGCAGTCATTTAACTATGATGCTACAGTCGTAAAAAAACTCGAAGCGGCAGGGGCGGTTTTAATTGCAAAACTATCTATGGGCGCCTTAGCATGGGGTGACGTATGGTTCGGCGGTATGACAAGAAACCCGTGGGACACAACTCAGGGCTCAAGCGGTTCATCTGCAGGTTCAGCTTCGGCTGTCTCGGCCGGACTGCTTCCGTTTGCGATCGGAACAGAAACATGGGGTTCTATTGTTTCACCTTCTACGGTCTGCGGAGTCACTGGCCTCCGTCCCAGCTACGGCAGAGTGAGCCGTTTCGGTGCAATGGCCTTAAGCTGGTCAATGGATAAGATCGGTCCTATTTGCCGGAATGCCGAAGACTGCGCAATTGTCTTTAATGCAATTTACGGACCTGATGAGAATGATCAGACACTTTACGATGCCGGGTTTAGCTATAACGGTAAAATTGATTTCAAAAAGATCCGGATCGGCTATTTAAAAAATGATCTGGAAAAAGATTCGGCATTCAAAAAGCAAGATTCTTTAACGCTTTCAATTTTTAAAAAATTAGGAGCCGAATTGATCCCCATTGAGCTGCCCAAAATTGATGTTAATTCACTCTCTTTCATTCTAAATGCGGAAGCTGCGGCTGCATTTGACCAATTAACCAGAAGCAACAGAGACGATCTGCTTGTGAGGCAGATTAAAGATGCATGGCCGAATGTTTTCCGCTCTTCACGCTTTATCCCGGCAGTTGAATACATTAATGCCAACAGGGTGAGATTTCAATTAATTCAGCAAATGGCAGAGCTGATGAAGAAAGTGGATATATACATTGCCCCTTCATGGGAAGGAAATAACCTTCTGCTGACAAATCTTACAGGTCACCCGTCTGTAGTTTTTCCGACCGGTTTTTCGGATAAAGGTACACCAACCAGCATAACTTTAATAGGGAACCTTTTTGACGAAGGGGAAGTATGCGCCGTAGCGAAAGCTTTCCAGGATGCAACCGATTTTCACCTGAGGCATCCTAAACTATGAACATACAAATAGTTAAAAATGAAACTGGTTAAGCTGCTTCTCAAAATATCCGTGATAATATTAATAATTGCGGCGTTCTTTTGGCAGATGAGCTTAGGGATTTGCCCCGTTCCTTGATAAAAAATTCAATATTTCTTATTGTAACTTTCCTTAATGAAATTTCCACAAAGCTATATCTGCTTTAATTTGATCGATATGAGATTTAAGCTTTGTTAAAGAATCCAATAGATTCATACCATCATTTATAACCCATACTACAGTCACCCAAGTTGTTTCTCCTTTATTCAAAGAAAATGATCCGGAAGAAATTATACTTCTAACATCAACAGCGTTATCTAACCAGCCGGTATGAGATACCGGATCTCCCGTAAATGCAAAATTCGTTATCAAACCCGTTACAGGATTTATCATCGGCTGACCTGAATTAGACAAACCTTTGAGAGTATAAATAATTTGATTGGGCGAGGTAAATGAATATTCTCCGAAATCCGGATCAATATAATTGTTTTTACGCATTATTCGATGACTTTTTATCCCAACATCCTGAGGTGTTTCAAGAAATGTAAAACCGGTTACATAATTGCTCGTAGTATCATAGGTATATGATAGTGATCTGGCTGAATCGTACCCGGTCTTATTAGCAAAGCTATTATTTAAATCTGTATCACTGAAAAACCCTATATAAACATCATTCCAGTCTTCAGTGCTTAAGTTGGTAATTCCATATTTTATAAAAATTGTATTCCGCAAATCATCTCTTTTATAACCATATACTGCTTGAGTGACTCGCAATCCGCTAATTGGCCGGGAGAGAAACGAATAGTTTTTAATTGTAGTATCTGATTTGAGAGACGTCCAGCACATTTCATCACCATAGATCTCGGGTAATCCTGAATTATTTATGGGCGCGCCATAATCAACCGGCCAATCATTGACTGCGTAATTATTATCCGCATTTAGAGAAAAGACCCCTATTTGCTTATCTGTAAATTTTGAAGTATAGTTACTCCGTACGATTGATTTTGTGGAAATAATATTACCCTCCGGTGCACCATTATGCTCCATTCCTATCCAGAGACCGGCAAGGTAAATAGAAGAAATTGTGGAACCCCCGGATTTCCAAATTCCCGTAGAGATCTCACCCCTTTGAGAAAGATCTACCTTAAAATCGTTTACTTGCAGTGTTTTTAAACTGTCGGAGACCAGCCCCAAGATTTCGTTTGGATCTTCTCCCGTATTCTTACAACTAAAAAAGTTGAAGAGAAAAAATATTAATCCAAACAGAACCCTTAGAGGTAAGCTTATATTTTTAATTACCGCCATAAAAAAAAGGCTGATCTTTTTTGAGATCAGCCTTTAAGAATAATTTATCAATTAGAATTCAATTGTTAAACCGAATACATGTGTATCGTCGAAAAGCTCTCTTGCAAGAAAAGCGTAATCGAGTTTAACATTGAAAGATTCGCTTAAGCCGAATTTCAAGCCGAAGCCTGCCGATAAAGTATTTTCCTTTGCGTACTTATCATCAATTTCCGGAGTTAAAATATAGCCGCCCCTTACGAAAACTAAGTCATTGTAATTATATTCTAACCCAACCCTGTATTCGTCATAATAGTAGTTGCTGTTTTGGAAAATACCATCAAGCCTCAATGAATTGACATCGTCTACACTATATTTATATCCAACGCCTAATTCAAGAGTAGTAGGAAGATCTTCGGAAGATGCATCTATGGTATAATAACTTACACCGGTTCTTGCATAACCCGGAATTTCCTGTGTTGAGACACTCAATCCTGAACCTGAATAGCTTGATGAAGGCCCAATATTTTTTAACACGAGTCCAAATGATAACCCGTTAATATTCCCAAGATCCCGGTAGCTTATGCCTGCATTAAAGCTGACATTGCTCTTGGAAACCAATGCCAACTTCTCGAGGTTGAGATTGCCGGTAAGACCTATGGCAATCCTGTCACTAATCTGGAGTGACCATGTTAATCCGGTTGTTATGATCTGCGGTTTATAGAACTCGCCTGTACCATCCGGATTTTCGACAGTAGTAACCTGGATGTCGTCGATTGCGAGCGATTTAATAGCAAATCCTATTGAACCGAAAGAACCGGTGTTTACAGAAATTGCACCGTACTCTACACCAATGTCTGCAATGTAGTTCATGTGAGAAAACATTACCGCAGCGCCGGGCGACAGAGAAAGATTAGCAGGATTCCAGAAAATAGCTTCGATACCTCTTGAGTCTGTTAAAGTAGTACTGCCCATAGCAATACCTCTTGGCCCAACAGGAATAAGCAGCTGAGTTGAACCAGCTGTACCAACACGGTTGCCGCCGCCGGCATAGATTAATCCGGTAAAAGCAGCAAAGATAGCAACGAATGTAATTATGTTTAATTTCTTCATTTTTATTCTCCTCAGTTTAGAAGTGATCCAAGATCTGTTGTTCTTGAACAATTGCTACTTTTAATATTTTCGATTTTCCTAAGTCAGGCATATCTATATATACAATATATAACCCGCCGGCCACCGGGAAACTATTATCAGTTAACAAATCCCATGGCTGGAATTGGCCCGGCGAATCTTTTCTTATTGTTCTAATAAGCTGACCTGCCAGGTTAAATATTCTTATTACTGCTTTCTGCGGCAAATGACTGAAGGTAACAAACCTATTATATTTATTTATTTCCTGAGGATTAACTCCATAATACGGATTGGGAAATACATTAATTTTATTAACATCCGCCTGGGCTGCACTATCATTTGAACTAACCTTTGGAGCAGTGAAAGTAAAGACATCGTTATCTGTATTCGGCTTGGTTGTTTCAATCCTGAAGATAGTTCCCGTTTCGGGCATTTGTGCATTAACATTATTGGGGAATGTTGGATCCGAAATAGAACCGCCGTTCCAGTTTACAAATACAAGACGTGCCATAATTTCATCGCCTGTATTGTTAAATCCTGATGAAACTGCCAAATCATATCCGGCATGTCCGGGAGTATGATCACTAACATCGTAAATATAGAACCAGTCTGTTTCAGGATCATTGTCACCGCCGGATAAAGGATGATCGACGCTGTCCAGGTCAAACTTTTCATTTCCATTCACATCGTTTACAAGTGTAACAAGCTCAAAATCATCCGAAGGATCATTCGGAGTGCCTATACCTGTATTCCAAACCTCGAATGGAAGCTGAACATTATTTTCCGATGTAAAAGCTAAATTTCCGGTGCTTCCGGCAGCAGTAAACCTTATCTCAAAATCATAAGGAACAATTCTAGAAAAATTATCATTGCGGGCTACGCGTCCAAGGAATGTTTTATAACTAGCATCGCCGGCTATACCTCCAGCTCCGGTATGAATTCCCCAGGCAGAACCGTCGGCCTGCTGATTTGGGCCAGGCCTGTCATTTGTACCGGCGTCGTTTGGAGGCAACCCGTC
>DATKLQ010000596.1:0-4541 GCA_035542335.1 Ignavibacteriaceae bacterium
TGAATTTGATATGTCGGGCTTGTTAGTCATAATTGTAAATCCCAGTAAAAATATCATAAAAACCAGCAAAATTGATTTTGCTAAGGCTTTCAATAATACCTCAATTAATTATTTTAAACATATTATCAATACAAAGTTAAAAAATAGAGTTAAAAATATTATTGAATTCAGATACAACTAAAACTCTTTAAGCCAAATCACAATTATTGGACTTTTTTGGTATTATGGTCGAATTTTCTAAATTAATTGAAGGTGTAGAAAAAATAAGAACAGCTCAAAATCAAAATTCTGCTTCTTGTAAATAAGAATTCATTTTAAATTTTGATCCTATTTATGAAAAACAAATAAAGCCGGATCTACTGTGAATTAAATAATATAAACCCCCTCCTTGGCATATATATTGTCCTCAGATAGAATCAAAATCAAATATAATATTCCTAAAAGGAATAAAAATGATAAAAGGGACAGTAGTAATTAATAAAAATATCTGCAAGGGATGTGAGCTTTGTATTGATGCATGTCCACAGGAGAGTTTGGGCCTTTCTGGTCAAATAAATATTTCCGGCTACAGATTTGCAGAATTAATACAAGATAATTGCACCGGCTGTATCAATTGTGCAATTGTATGTCCGGATGCAGCTATTACCGTATATAGAGAGCCAAAAGCAAAGGCGAAAACGTAATAATCTTTTCATTTAGGAATCAGTACATCCCAAAAGGAATTGTTCTGAAAATCTATTGAAAAGGAGGTTTTTAATGGACAAAAATATTCAAGAAGTTAAATTAATGAAGGGGAATGAGGCGCTTGCAGAGTCTGCAATCCGTGCAGGTATTCAGGCCTACTTTGGATATCCCATTACACCCCAATCAGAAATTTTAGAGTACTTCAGCCGAGAGCTTCCAGGGCGCGGAAAGATTGTTCTGCAGGCGGAAAGCGAGTTGGCAGCCATCAACATGATATACGGCGCTTCAGGTGCCGGCGCCCGAGTAATGACCTCATCATCTAGCCCGGGGATCAGCCTAATGCAGGAAGGGATTTCCTATATAGCATCGGCACAGCTTCCTTGTTTAATAGTGAATGTAAACCGCGGAGGGCCAGGACTAGGAACAATACAGCCTTCCCAGGGAGATTATATGCAGGCTGTTAAAGGCGGAGGACATGGTGACTATCATTTGATTGTATTGGCACCTGCTTCGGTACAGGAAATGGCAGATTTTGTATTTGATGCATTCCGGTTAGCCGAGAAGTACAGAAATCCGGCTATGATTTTAGCCGATGGGGCTTTAGGCCAAATGATGGAAAAAGTGATACTCCCGGAGGAAGGGTCTTTACCCAAACGAGAAAGTAAGTGGGCAACAACCGGTAAAACCGCTTCAAGGGAGAGAAATATTATTACATCTCTTTTTATTGAACCGGAAAAAATGGAGCGAATTAATTTTGAGCTCCAGGATAAGTATAAAAAATTGCAAGATGAAGTAAGGTTTGAGGAAATTGAAACTGAGGATGCTGAAATTCTTCTTGCTGCATTCGGACTTGCTGCTAGAGTATGTCAGAAAGCAATAGAACTTGCAAGAGAAAAAGGAATAAAGGCGGGATTGATTAGACCAATTACTCTCTATCCTTTTCCATATAAGAAAATTGAGAAGCTTGCCGATAAAGCTTCATCCTTTATTGTGGTAGAAATGAATTCAGGGCAAATGGTTGAAGATGTCAGATTAGCTGTCAATGGGAAGTGTCCTGTTGAATTCACCGGAAGAATGGGAGGAATGATTCCGTCGCCGGATGAAGTTTTAGCAAAGATAGAAGAAATTTCTAAAAAGATAAACAGCTTATCAACCAATGAGGCGGGGAGATAATATGGAAGAAGTAAAACTAAACGGCTTTGAATTAGTTTACAAAAAACCGTCTACATTAACCGAAACACCATTCCATTATTGTCCGGGGTGCGGCCATGGAATAATTCATAAAATTTTAATGGAAGTAATTGAAGAGACAAACATCCAAGATAAAGTAATTGGAGTAGCTCCCGTCGGATGTTCGGTATTTGCTTATAACTATATGGATATAGACATGCAGGAAGCCGCTCACGGCCGGGCAAGTGCAGTTGCAACAGGAATAAAAAGAGTGCTCCCGGAAAAATATGTTTTTTCATATCAAGGTGACGGAGACTTGGCCGCAATCGGCACTGCAGAAACCATACATACAGTAAACCGCGGCGAGAATATTCTAATAATTTTTGTGAACAATGCAATTTACGGAATGACAGGCGGACAAATGGCACCGACTACATTAAAAGGGCAGATTACTTCCACAAGTCCATTCGGCCGTGAAATGAAATCAGCCGGTTACCCCTTAAAGATTACCGAACTAATAGCTCAGCTTCCCGGCGCATATTTCGTAACCAGGCAATCAATCCATACTGCAAATGCAATCAGGAAATTGAAAAAAGCGATCTTAAAATCATTTGAATACCAGAAATTGAATTCGGGAACTTGTTTTATAGAAGTTGTTTCTAATTGTCCTTCGGGCTGGAAACTGACTCCGCTGGAAAGCTTAAAATGGATGGAAGAAAATATGTTTCCTTATTATCCGTTAGGTGATTTAAAAGTTCCTCAAAATTAAAGGATCATAAAATGCAAAAGGCTCATGAAATAATTTTTGCCGGGTTCGGCGGGCAGGGTGTTTTATCGATGGGCCAGATCTTAGCTTACGCCGCAATGATTGAAAATAAAGAAATAAGCTGGATGCCCTCATACGGACCGGAAATGAGAGGCGGGACGGCAAACTGCATAGTAATAGTTTCTCCAGAAAAAATCAGTTCGCCGATAGTAAACAGGTTTGATTCCGGAGTGCTGTTAAACCAGCCTTCGATAGAGAAGTTCGAACATACAATAAAACCAGGCGGGCTTTTACTCTATGAAGAATCCAGTATTGTTAATCCGCCTAAAAGAACTGACATAGAGGTTTTAAGTATTCCGGCAATTTTAGAGGCTCAGAAGCTAAACAAAAAGCAGGTAGCGAATATAATTCTGCTCGGTGCATTTTTAGAAAAACGGCCATTAGTAAAAACAGAAAATATTATTTCAGCTTTAAAGAAAGTACTTCCCGAAAGGCATCATCATTTAATACCGGTAAATGAAAGTGCATTAAGCATCGGGAAAAAATTAGCCGCAGAAGAAGCTATCGAAACGGAAAAGAAAAAATAAGTTTTAAATTTCAGGGATATCATGGTACCAGATGAAAACATGAAAAGTAGTGAAATTAATTGCATGCATACATGCAAGAATACATGCGCTATGCTGAACGAAGCTTTGCGAAAAGAAGCAGCGATTGTCAGATTTTATGAAACTCTATCCGAAGAATGCAATTTCCCCGAAGTGCATAGATTTATTCAGGAGATTATTGAGGAGAAAAGAGGCGGGATTTTGAGAATTATTCAGAAATTAAATGAGCTCCATGCACATTCCCAGGCAACGGACGGAATTATTTCCAGCTTTGATTCGGACAGCAGTTATTGATAAAAAAATCGGAGTTCTAACAAACACATCAATTTGACAACCCTAGCCTCAATCGCTATATTTGTTTGCTAAATAAAATACCGCGGGGTGGAGCAATTGGTAGCTCGTCGGGCTCATAACCCGAAGGTTGTAGGTTCAAGTCCTGCCCCCGCTACACGTTCTACAGAAGCCGAAAATGATTTGTTTTCGGCTTTTTTATTTTTTTAAACGCTACATACAGTCATTTCTTAAAAGATTTCAACAAAAATCCCCGATCGAACGGGTTTGATTTAGATTTACTTCTATTATGAAATAGCGGTCGAGACACGATACTATTCCCTATCATAAAGAAAGTTCAAAAGAAAAATGATAATTAGTTACATCCCCTCTGAAAGTAATATTGATTCTGATGATTCAGCTTTAAAGACAACTAAAGAATCAATACAGAAAAACAATCCATCTATATTCAGCGGAGACTTGATTTCAATTTCTCTGCTTAATTAAAAATTACAGTTTTATTTTTAAAGGTATTGGTGCAGCCGAATAACCAAAACAGCAAAAGATAAAAAAATGAAGGGACGAATCTTAAATAGTCAGCATTGTCAATTTCTATATTTATTAACGAGTTTCAGCATAAGACTCCCTTCCAAATCCAAAATAGAATTGGTTTTGTGAAATATTTTTGAAAATTTACCTCCGGTGTATATGAGCTTGCCAATAATTAAAATTTGAGTTAGTTTGGTATAGAATTTAAGATTTTGCCGATCTACCTGCCCGTTCTATTACTTCATTGAGAGCAGAATGTCTATACTATACAGAATTGATCTAGCCGGCGGCTGGCTGGACCAGCCTTTTGTCGGTAAGTGTTATCCTGGTCCAGTTTTTACTATTTCTTTAGAACCTACTATTGAATTCAATGAACGCAGCGGGATGGCTTCAAGCACGAGAAGAAGGCCGATGCAGATTAAAATTAGAAGAGGAGAAAATTAACTTGTTCTTACCTTGTATATTGGTGAGACTGAATTTACAGAAGTCTCTTCTCT
>DATKLQ010000597.1:0-2242 GCA_035542335.1 Ignavibacteriaceae bacterium
AACTTCAGCATCAGCCTCAACCTTAGCCTCTTGAATTTCCCCGCTTTTGGCAGGACAGGTTCTTTAATCAACCAATATCAAGAGAATTTCGGATTTCGAATTGCGGATTTCGGATTAAAGAATAAATGATCTTAAATCTGCAATCGTTAATCTTTTTCTTAAATAAAATACTCTTAAATAAGGATTAACTAAAAAATTCTAAGTTGGATTAACGATTTAAGATTAACGATTTTAGATTTAAGATTTGCTCATCATGTAATCTTAGCCTCGGTTTCAACCATACATCCATACATCAATATAACCATGCATTCATGCCTTTTTCATCTATTCATCCATTCATCCATTCAATCATTCATTCATACTGTCTCCCCTCAGCCTCAGCCTTATCCTAGTAAATAATACTTCATTATTATTTAATTTTAAGAATTATTTTTGATATTGTTCCTAAAATTTTTATTGAAGTTTTTCATTTAATCTTCCATGTTTGTACCTTGCACATTCCGATTTTTTAATTTAATTAATGCTTAATTCCAAAACCGAAATATATTTGGCTTCGAAATCCCCAAGAAGAAAAAAGCTCCTTGAACAGCTTAATCTTAAATTTAAAGTGATTGATGTTGATTCTAATGAGAGAATAAAAAAATATGAAAAGCCTTTTGAAACGGTAAAAAGACTTTCTTGGGAGAAAATGGAAAAGGCTAAAAAACTTATAAAAAAAGGAATAGTTATAACTGCGGATACTATAGTTGTAATTAATAATAGTATTTTAGGAAAACCGAGAAATGAAAAAGATGCTGAACGGATTTTAAAAATTTTAAGCGGGAAAACCCATTATGTTTATACCGGCTTCAGCATTTTTAATTTTGAGAATCAACAAAGCATAACCGATTATGAAAAAACCGCAGTTACTTTCAGGGACTTGGATGAAGAAGAGATCCGGGCCTATATCCGGGGCGGAAGTCCGATGGATAAAGCAGGCGCATATGGCATCCAGGATGACTTCGGCGCCGTCTTCGTAAAAAAAATCAATGGCTGTTATTATAATGTAGTCGGGCTTCCTTTGCCTAAAGTATATGATTCATTAAAAAGAATAGCAGAATGATTGGGAAGCTTAAAAAGAAAATACTACTGGTTATGGGGATTGCAGGACTTGTTTACCTGGGATTTATAATTTATGCCGATTTCGGACAGGTAGCGGATGCATTCGGCAGGTTCAATTGGATCTTCATTCCAATTCCTTTCCTTCTGGCATTAACGAACTATTTGTTTCGCTTCTTTAAGTGGGATTATTATTTAAGAATTTTAAATATAAAAATTAAAAAATCAGATTCCCTTTCTATTTTTTCTTCCGGCCTGATAATGGCGGTAACGCCGGGGAAAATGGGTGAATTTCTTAAGGCTTACTTACTGAAGCAGATAACGGCCGAACCCATAAGCCGGACTGCACCGATTATTTTTGCCGAACGGATTACTGATTTTATTTCTTTAATTGTAATTGCATTAGGCGGTGCTTATATTTTTAATTACGGGAGAGTGGTAGTGATCCTTGCGGGAGTATTTTTCCTCCTGCTGGTTATCGTTCTGAGCAATAAAAATCTGGCATTGCCATTGATTTCACTCCTCGAAAAGAATAAATTTCTGGCTAAACATTTGGCAAGCATTCATAATGCTTATGAAAGTTCTTATCAAATGCTTAAAATTGTCCCGTTGATTTACATGACTCTTTTAAGCACGCTTTCCTGGTTCTTTGAATGCTTTGCTTACTACATAATCCTTATCAATTTCGGGTTGAGGCCGGGGCTTATGTGGGCTTCGTTTAGCTATGCTTTTTCAACTATAGTCGGAGCAATTACAATGCTTCCCGGCGGTTTGGGAGTAACTGAAGGCTCGCTCACTTTTCTGCTTATCAAACACGGTGCCCCAAATGAAATTGCCGTCGCATCAACTTTTATTGCAAGAGTGGTTACTCTTTGGTTTGCCTTGGTTGTGGGAATAATCAGTGTTACAATATACCAAAACAGATTCGGTAAAATAACGGCTCCGTTAAATCTGGGAAATAATATTCAATTATAGAAAGTACATCGATGGCAAAATTTAAAAAGATAAAAATTCCTGCCGGCGAACCGATCATTGTTAATGAAGGAGTAATAAAGGTACCGGATAATCCGATTATTCCGTTTATTGAAGGAGACGGAACCGGACCGGATATCTGGAATGCATCTAGATTGGTATTTGATTCGGC
>DATKLQ010000598.1:0-2558 GCA_035542335.1 Ignavibacteriaceae bacterium
AATCCGGCTTTTTTAAACAGATTCTTATCCCGGGATTGTCTTTTTCAAATTTAGATATAAGCTCGTTTAGTACCGGGACGTTGGATGAAATAAAGCTGTGCCAAAAAACTATTTCGGTTTCCCCGGTCATCGGTTTACCGCCGTCTTTGCTGCAGCTTAAAAATAATAAAGAAAATACAATTAGAAATAAAAATGTTTTATCAACGGTTTCAATATATTCTCCCGATTGAATTAGGAAAGCTTAAATACAGTTCCTGCTGGTCGCTCCCAACTTAAAAGCAACCTGCATGAATCTATTAATTTGAAAGGTTTTAAACAGCATTTTCTTTGCCGTTCTCGGCGAGATCGGTGCGGGCAATATTTTTAACGGAGTTTCTTTTAATTAAAGTAGTCGGCAGCAGGATACCTTTCGGCTCAAACCGACTGTTATTTTCAATTAAGTCAGTCAGGATTTTTGTTGCAAGCTGGCCTATCTGGCTGCTAGGCTGCGAAACAGTGGTCATTGGGGTTGCTAAAAATCTTGAGTACAGCTGATCATCGAATGAAATCATTGAAATATCATCCGGAACTTTTAAATTTTCCTCAGCCAATGCTCTTAAGGCGCCGAGGGAAATAAGATTGCTTCCGGCAAAAAGCGCAGAGGGTTTATTGCTCCTTTTCAAAAGCAGTTTCATTTCTATATATCCATTCTCTTCCCCGAAATTATTTCCGACAATGAGGGAAGGATCTGCCTCTATACCGAAATTTTTCAGAGCGTCAATAAATCCTCTTACTCTTTCATTGTTAGGCGATGTATTTTTCAAACCTTGTATATACGCAATCCTAGTGTGCCCGCACTCGACAAGATATGTAGTCGCTTCCAATGCTCCCTTATAATTATCCGAACTGACATACGGGAACTCAAGGTCGGGGAAGAAACGGTCAATCAGTACAACCGGAACATTCTTGCTGGATGCTTCAAGAAGATGTTCAACTTCCTGCCCAACAGGTGAAATTATAAGTCCGTCGATTTTTCTGTCGATCAATAATTTGATTGAATTTTTTTCAATCTCCGTATTCTCTTCGCTGTCGCAAAGAATGATTGAATAGCCTTGCTTGAGGGCGTACTTTTCAACAGCGCGGGCAATAGAAGAGAAAAAAGGATTTGAAATATCAGGAGTGATATAACCCAAGGTATTTGTTCTTTTCAGCCTTAAACCCCTTGCAAGCTGATTCGGGGAGTAATTTAATTCCTTTGATGCTTTAAGGATTAATTCCCTTGTATAATCACTTATACGGTAATATTTTGATTTACCATTCAAGACTCTTGATACAGTCGGTATGGAAACACCAACTTGATGGGCTATTGTTTTAAGAGTGACAGTTTTTTTCATTATAAGAACAAACGTTTGCGCTAACTTATAGTTAAAAAATCCTTATGTCAAGGGAAAAACAATATGAAGAAATAAAATAGATTGCACAATCGTTTACATGTTTTTACGGAGTTAGCCGTAATCATATTAAAGAGCATATCTGCAAATAAAATCCTTACAAAAAAATTAAATCACTACAACAGATTAGAAATATTGCAATGCAGAATTAGAAAGTCAGCTGCACTTTAAAATTGCAGGAACGGAAATTATAATAGATTTATCTCATAAGTCTTCCTGTTTTGGGCAAAGGCGATTTTTTCGGATTATCTTTCGTCAAATCCTGGCATGGATAAGAATTTAATTTTTCAATTCCTTTTGAATCATGCCAAGCTACTCTGCAATTGTTGCCCTCAAGAGCTTGAATGGTCATGGGTTCGCTTCCGCTTTTAAGATATACTATGTCACCGACTTGAAATGGGTTCATCATTTCTCCTTTAGATTAATTTAACATTATCCATTTTTAGGTTTCTCTTTTACAATTACTTTAACAGCTGAGTAAAATTCACATCAGCAATTTTATTATTCCAAATCAGAAAAAATATAAGTTATACTGATTATATACTACCTTTTATAATAAGCGAATCTGAAACGGTGCTTATATTTCTCTCATAATGAGAAAAAAGATAAATCTGAAATTTTTCTAAAAGGTTAAAGCTATTTTATATAGATAAATTTATTTGAAATGTGTTTTGGAGACGCTCCCACATGGAACATTTCATTATTCAAATGATGTTAAAGTAAGCTTAATTGCCGGCGGATTCATTCTCTATCAAAATTATCCGAATCCGTTTAATTCTACTACCTTGTTAAAATATGATATACCGGCTCAAAGTAGCATTTCATTATATATTTACAACAGTATTGGAGAGCAGGTAGAAGTCTTCAATGAAGGTTTAAAGAAAGCCGGGAAATACAGCATAACCTGGAATCCCGGAAATCTCTCTTCCGGTGTATATTTTTGCTTTTTAAATGCTGTAAGTTCCGATGGGATAAGTCATATTAGAAAATCTTTGAAGATGGTTCTGATGAAATAACCAAACTCTACTATTACTCTTGCTCTTTCTCTTACTCTTACTCTTTCCCCTTCTCTCCCCCATCCCTATCTCCTATACTGAGTGGATGATCACAACCTGCTATTGTTGAAAA
>DATKLQ010000599.1:0-3349 GCA_035542335.1 Ignavibacteriaceae bacterium
AACCCGTATCGTTGGACGTAAAACGTAAATCGTAGAATACACGTTACCGATATTCGAAACGGGCTTCGTAACCGTAACCGAATTCCCAAAGTTTGGTTCTGGCTCTGCCAGTTTATGCAGTATGCGATAGGCAGTATGCAAATTATTAAAGAGCTGTTCAGAGATGAGCAGCTTTTTTTATTTTACAAGCATTCTTGAAGCATTTAGAAAAGCTCGGAAAGGTCGTACCGGCGACTTTTAATTCACCTGGAGGATGAGAGGTTTTCAATTCTTCTTCCGCCCATAAAAGTGCGGGAGTAATATTCGTGATCAAGCGAGGAGACAATCACACCCTTTGAAGAGCTTGCATGAGCAAAAAGATTTTCGCCCAAATAAATCCCGACATGACCGGGTTTAACCCTTCTCCGGGTATTAAAAAATATAAGATCCCCGAACTGCAGATTTTCCTTCTGATTTACCGGCAGCCCCTGTGTATACTGCTGCTTTGCGGAACGGAGAAGCTGAATAGAAAAAACATTATTAAAAATAGTTTGCGTGAATGCGGAGCAGTCGATCCCCTGCTTCGAATTCCCCCCGAATTTATAGGGGGTATTCAAATACTTAATTATTTCCATCAGCATTTTTTCCCTTACAGTAGCTTCTAGACCGGTGCCGCCGGGGTACGATCTTAAAGTAGAAATATCAACAGGCTGTTCATTTTCCGGCAACGTTTCATCATCCTGGTTTAAAAGATCAAAATCGACAGTGTCGGCATCAGTGCTGCTTTTAGAATTATTAGTCTTTTTTTCATTTGAAGTAAACCTGACGGAAGGATCGGTCGGCGGTTCTTTCTCCTTCTTATTTTTATAGCGGGAGGTATTCGATGTGGAAGCGCATCCCGCAAGCAGGGCAGAACCGATTATGAATGCAGCTAAACAGATGTAGATTTTTTTATGAAGCATTAATCAGCCTAAATATGCCCGGAGATTTTTGCTTCTCGATGCATGTCTAAGCCTTCTTATTGCTTTTTCTTTAATCTGCCTTACCCGTTCTCTTGTCAAATTAAAACGTTCACCGATTTCTTCTAAAGTAAGCGAATGCTCCTTATTTAAACCAAAATAAAGACATATAACTTCCGACTCCCGATCGGAGAGAGTAGAGAGCGCTCTTTCGATTTCAGTTTTCAAGGATTCAGTCATCAAGGTTTCATCGGGTGCGGGCTGCTGATCGTCTTCAATTATATCCAGGAGCCGGTTTTCTTCCCCCGAAGTGAAAGGAGCATCCATTGAAACATGCCTGCTTGAAATTTTCATCGCATCTGAGACTTCAGATACATCCATTTCAAGCTCTTGAGCCAATTCATCCGCGGAAGGCTCTCTTTCAAATTCCTGCTCGAGGTTGCTGTATGCCTTCCCGATTTTATTAAGTGCGCCTACCCTGTTAAGAGGCAGTCTCACTATTCTTGATTGTTCGGCAAGGGCCTGAAGAATTGACTGCCGTATCCACCAGACAGCATAAGAAATGAATTTAAATCCCCGTGTCTCGTCAAACCTCTTTGCGGCTTTAATTAAACCCAAGTTGCCTTCATTTATTAGATCTCCCAGTGATAAACCCTGGTTCTGATATTGTTTTGCTACGCTGACGACAAACCTTAGATTAGCTTTAGTAAGTATTTCAAGCGAACGCTGCTCACCTCTTTTTATTCCGAGTGCAAGCTCAATTTCCTGATCGGGAGTTAAAAGACTGACCTTACCAATTTCCTGCAAATACTTGTCAAGCGATTGGCTTTCCCTATTCGTAAACTGCTTCGTAATGCGCACTGACCGACCTCGTTTTGTTTCTTATTTGCTTTTTCTTATCAATTATTCAGCCAAAGCCGGGATTTTTATCATTAAAATCCGCCTTTGGTAAGCATTTTCATCAATTTTTCAGCAAACGAGTAAAAACGGTTAAAAATGGTTTGTAATAATTATATAATAAATTAAAAAAAGTTACAAATCTTCCTATTAATTACCTACCCTGAACTCAGTCAGAAAACAAAAAACTTTTTCCCTTTAAATCATTTTCCACTTTGAAAAATTCAGCAGCAGTTTTTGCAACATCCGAAAAAGTTTCCCTGGTTCCTAAGTTACGTGCAGCCTGATTCCTACGATAATAAAGCAAAGGGACATATTCCCGGCTGTGGTCCGTGCTTGGCGTAGTAGGATCATTTCCGTGATCCGATGTAATTATTAAGGCATCACTCTCATCCAGGGAATCAGTAAAAATTTTAAAGAAATGATCGGTATCCTCCAAAGCCTTCGCAAATCCTGCGGGATCATTCCTATGTCCGAAATAGACATCAAAATCAACTAGGTTGGTAAAGATAAAGGCACCTGATACTTCTTTTGTATATTTTAAAAGCTTCTCCATCCCCTCACGGTTTGATTTTGTTTCTTCCCGGATTTTTATTCCCCTATAATTAAACAGATCATTAATTTTCCCAATGGCAACAGTTGTAATATTATTCTTCAGCAGAATATCAAGAATGGTTTCCTGAGGGGGATCCATTGAAAAATCTTTCCGGTTGGTAGTTCTTGTAAAGTTTCCGGGGGAACCAATAAAGGGCCTTGCAATTACTCTTCCGACCAGCCAGGGAAGGGCCAATACCTTATTCCTTGTAAGCGAACATATCTCATAAAGTCTTCGAAGCGGAATTATTTCTTCGTGAGCCGCAATCTGAAAAACAGAATCTGCCGACGTATAAATTATCGGGAAACCGGTTTTCATATGTTCGTTTCCAAGCTCTTTGATTATTTCAGTTCCGGATGCAGGTTTATTTCCAAGGAAACCTTTGCAGCCCGTATATTTTAGAAAATTATCTGTGATTGTTTTGGGAAAACCATCCGGGAAATAGGAGAAATCCATATCTACATAGAGCCCTGCAATTTCCCAATGGCCGGTGGTTGAATCTTTTCCTTTTGAAACCTCCTTCATTTTGCCGAATGAAGCAAGCGGGGAATTTATTTCCTCTACTCCATCAATCTGCACAATATTTCCTAGCCCAAGAAGCCGGAGCTGGGGGAGATTTAATCCGGCAGCGTATCTGGCAATATTAGGCAGGGTGCTGCTTCCTTGATCGCCGTAAAAGGCTGCGTCGGGAAGCTCTCCGACACCAACGCCATCCAAAATAATCAGGAAAAAATTGTTCAAATTAAAAAGGAAAAATAATTTAAGGAAATAGTCAGTTAATGTTGCGAACCGTGTTGCCGCCTCTTTCGAGGGCTTTTTTAAGTGCGAGATCGGCGTTATAAATTACTTCATCCACATCCGTTTTGTTATTAGCCGAAGCAACCCCGATTGAGACCGTATATGTAGTTTGCTTGCTTTC
>DATKLQ010000600.1:0-7854 GCA_035542335.1 Ignavibacteriaceae bacterium
AAGATGTTCTCTCTATGCCAGCATAAAGAATTTTTATGCGGATAAATCTTTTTATTTTCAGGTAAATAAATATATGCTCCCTCTTTTATAAAACTTCTTAAAAAATGATAATCCCCCGTTTTTCCATAATCAACGGGTAATACATCTATTTGGGAAGACAATTTAATTTCATAGTTGTCCAATATAGTAAACCATCCGACATCGAAAGCCCAATGATGCAAATGACATAGAGCTAAACCATTCCATATATCATCCTTTCCCTTTAATCTATGCGGGACAATATGTGCAGCCTCAACTTCCCAAATCAATGAATCCGGTGAATTAATCTTCATTCCGCAAAAGGCACATTTATAGTCATAAGCTTCAATTACTGCTAAACGAAAACCTCTGATCCTAATATCATACTCCCTTGTTATTTTTTGAGTTTTCTTTTCTTGATTAAAAGGGGTATATACAATGGGCCTTTCTTTAACCTCCAGCTTTTTAATAACTTTTTGAACCTCATAGGATTTAGTTGTTAAAAGATTTTTTCTGGATTTGGGAATACTTAGTAATCTAAGTGCAAAGTCAAAACCTTTTTCTGTTAACATCCATTCTCTTTTATTTGTCAATAAAAAAGTTTCACTTGGTCTTGTGATCATTTTTTCATTTGCTAGAGAGTCAGCGGCTCTAAAAAGTAAACGATGCCATAAATATGATTTTTTCAACCTATTTTCTTTTTTATATATTGTTGTCAAATAAGCATTCCTTTGTTCATGCGTCAGTTTGAAAAAGTCTGCTAGTTCTTCGACAATTTCTTCCCCATAAGCAAATTCTTTTATGGCTCCGTTGTGTTTAAATAGTGTAATTAATATTGATTCTTCCACCTTTTTACGAATAGGCATTTTATGGGATTTGAGCATTTCGCTTTCGTAACTCATAGTTGTAATTCTTTCTTTATTTTTTTACTGAATAAGATGGAATCAATAAAAAAAAATTATGTATTTTGAAAAGATATTTGTTCTAAGACAAACCTAAATATAATATTTCTATAAAAAATAACTTATAATTTCATTTTTTTCTAAATCCATAAAAAAAATTTTATCTAAGGTGCCAATCATCTATACTTAATTTCTCCCGATTGTTTCTGGAACTAATCCTTCCAATATTTAGTTAAAATCGAAAAAAGGGATCTTAAAATGAAATGGATTAAATATATTGAAGCTGCCGCATTTTCTTTATTTATATTTGCTTTTTCCGCTAATGCAAAGGATTTGCTGCAAAGAACCGATGAAGAAATTACAAAAGAGGTTGAACAAAAAATTAAAGGCAATCTCTATTACGATGTTTTCGACTGGATTACCGTCGAAACCAATAACGGGGCAGTCACATTAAAAGGTTACGTAAACGATCCCTGGGATAAAGGATTTTTCGAAAAAATCGCAGGGAAGGTTGAAGGTGTAAAATCGGTGACCGATGAGATTGAAAAAGTCAACGGTCCCGATGAATTACGATATAATGCTGCACGGGCAATTTACGGAAATTCCTTATTCTGGAAATATGGTTTTATGAAAGATCCCCCGATTCACATTATCGTAAATAATAACAACGTCATATTAAAAGGAGAAGTATCATCCCAAGTTGAAAAAGGCTGGGCGAGCATGCTTATTGAACGGGACACTAATGCATTTAAAGTCCAGAACAGCTTAACCGTCAATAAAAGCTGATGGCTTTTTAATTATGGGAATGCTCATTAATTCCCATAATTTTTTTTTGACGCTAATTATTATAGTTTTAATAGTAAAATAATTTTAACTATTAAAACAGATTAATTTTGAAAATACAATTTTTCGGCGCTGCACAGGAAGTAACGGGTTCGCAGCATCTGTTAACGGTTAACGGCAAAAAAATCCTTTTAGATTGCGGGCTGTACCAGGGGAAAAGAAAAGAAGCATTTGAAAAGAACAGGAACTTTCCTTTTAATCCTGCGGAAATTAATGTAATGCTTCTTTCTCATGCCCACATTGATCATTCCGGAAATATTCCTACACTCGTTAAAAACGGTTTTACAGGACATATTTATGCTACCACGGCGACAGTAGATTTATGCCAGATAATGCTTCGCGATTCCGCCTATCTTCAGGAAAGGGATGTTAAGTTTGTAAATAAAAAAAGGATCAAGCAGAATCAAAATCCTTTCGAACCTTTGCATACCATTGAAGATGTCGAAAAAGCGATGCATAGTTTTATTGGAGTTCAATATGACAAATCAGTTGAAATCATTCCCGGAGTAACTGCAACGTTCAGGGACGCGGGGCATATCCTGGGTTCCGCCGGAATTTCTTTAGAGATCAGGGAGGACGGAAAATATACGCGGCTCGGGTTCAGCGGTGATGTCGGACGAAATGAAATGCCCATTCTGCAGGATCCGAATATCCTTACGGATCTCGATGCACTGATCCTGGAAAGCACATACGGCGGAAGAGTTCACCCGGTTATCGGCGCAATGGAAGAAGAGCTGTCCTCAACGGTGAATGAGGTTATCAGAAGGAAAGGAAAGATAATTGTTCCTGCCTTCGCGGTCGGAAGAACACAGCTTCTTGTTTACCTGGTTCATAAACTTTTCGATCAGAACAGGATACCGGTTTTCCCGATATATGTAGATTCACCGCTTGCAGTAAACGCTACGGAAATTTACAGGGTTCACCCGGAATGTTTCGACAGGGAAACTTACAGAGTCTTTATCAACAATCATGAAGATCCTTTTGGATTTTACAGGCTCACTTATATCCGGGATGCGGAAAAGTCCAAAGAGCTGAATTTATTAAAAGAAGCATGCATGATTATTTCAGCATCGGGGATGGCGGAAGGAGGAAGGATTCTTCATCATCTTAAAAACAACATAGAAAATCCGAATAACCTTATATTGTTTGCAGGATATGCAGCAAAAGAAACTCTTGCGAGAAAAATTATGGACGGAGCTGAGGAGGTAAACATCCTCGGCTCATCATACAAAGTAAAAGCGCAGATAAAAAAGATGGATTACTTCAGCGCGCATGCCGATCAAAACGGGCTTTTAAGCTACCTGGATTTTTCGTCAAAAGAAAAGCTCAAAAATATTTTCATTGTCCACGGGGAACAGGAAGAAGCAGCTCCCCTTATGGAAAAAATAAAAAGCAGAGGATTCAAAAAGGTCTTTTATCCTACAAAAGGAGAACACTTTGAGCTCTGAAGTTTTTGAGATTCCTCATGTTATCTTTTCAGGCAAATAAGAATTTTAAGAGACAGGTTATCAATTTTTAATTTGTAAACTTTATTTAAGAACTTTCAATAAAGGAAACTGAGATGAAAAAGTTCTTTAAAATAACCGGCATAGTAATTTTAGTAATTATTCTTTTAATGATTCTTCTTCCTTTTTTATTTAAAGGAAAGATAATAGAGATTGTAAAGAAACAGGCGAACAAAAATTTAAATGCAACTTTAAACTTTGAAGATGCAGGCCTGAATTTCTTTTCAAGCTTTCCTGATTTAACGCTCACCCTGGATGAATTATCAATTGTCAATAAAGCCCCGTTCGAAGGAGATACGCTGGTGAGGCTGAAAGAATTTTCCGCATCGGTCGATTTGTGGAGCATTATAGGCGGAGATCAAATAAAGGTGGAAGGAATTTCTTTGGACGAGCCTTCAATCTTTGTTTATGTACTGAAAGACAGCACAGCCAATTACAACATAACTAAAGAGGAACCAAAAGCAGAAGCCGACACAGCCAAAGGCGGAAACCTTGCGGTGAGGTTAAAAAAATATTCAATTAATAACGGGACAGTTGCATACATAGATCAAACTTCGGATATGGCTTTAATGATAAGGAATTTAAATCATTCCGGCTCAGGCGATTTCTCCAAAGAAAACTTTATGCTGGAAACAAACACCGAGATAGGCGAGCTTACGTTCGAGAAAAGCGGGATAAAATATTTGAATAAGGCTAAGGCTAAGGCGGAGATAAACCTTAACGCAGACATGAAGGAGAAGAAATTCACATTTGACAAAAATGAATTCCAGCTGAATAATTTAAAATTAAAATTCGACGGTTTCGTTCAGAAGCTTGAAGAAGGGATGAAGATGGACGTAACCTTCGCATCGGTTAATAATGATTTTAAAGATATAATTTCGCTGATACCGGCGGTATACTCGCAGAACTTTGAAGATATAAAATCTTCCGGTAAAATGTCTCTTAAAGGAAGCGCCAAGGGAGAATACAAAGGAGAGAACCTCCCGGCTTTCGATGTAGCTGTAAATGTAAACAACGGTAAGTTTCAATATCCGAAGCTCCCTACCCCGGTAAACAATGTGAACATGGATTTATCAATTAATAATCCGGGAGGAAATGCAGACAAAACTATAATAAACATGAAGTCACTTCATTTAGAATTGGGTAATGAGCCTTTCGATGCAAGTCTGCTTGTAAAAACTCCTAAATCATCTCCATATATTGATGCAAAAGCCAAAGGAAAAATTGATTTGGGAAAATTAAAGAATGCGCTTTACATGGAAGGCGTAACAAAGCTGGAAGGAATAATCAATTCCGATTTCAGTGCGAGCGGGACGATTGCAGGTTCGGACGTAAAGTCGATTGAAAATATTTCAGCGCAGGGGAATATATCGGTAAGCAATATAGTTTACGGGACGTCCAAGCTGCCGGATGAAGTGAGGATCAGCCGTGGTAGTCTGGTGCTTACACCTAAGCGGTTTAATTTAAATGATTTAAATATACAGATCGGCAAAAGCGATTTAAAAGCTCAGGGAGATCTGGAAAATATGGTCTCTTATGTTCTGAGCGACGGAACTATAAAAGGGAACCTTTCATTAAGCTCAAATTATTTTGATGTTAATCCTTTAATGAGCGGGGATGAGGAAACAACTTCAAAGAGCAAAGATACCTCAAAAGTAAAAGCCACTTCCCTGCCGGAAAGAGTAAACTTCACGCTGAACTCAAACTTCAAAAAAATTATTTATGACAATCTCACTTTAACAGATGTAAAAGGGACTATAATCATTGCGGATCAGAAAGCGGTTCTAAAAAATTTAAGCATGAATACTTTAGGAGGAAATATAGTTGCTGACGGATTTTACCATGCTCCCGAAGGAGAAAATCCGGATATTGCCTTCAGTCTTGTTATAAACGATTTAGGATTTAAAGATGCGTTTAAAACTTTTGTAAGCGTGCAGAGATTTGCGCCGATGGCTCAATATATCGAAGGGAAATTTAATTCAAAGCTTAATATGACATCTACTCTTGATGAGAATATGCAGCCGGTGTGGAATTCATTCAACAGCAAAGGATCATTCAATATTAAGAATGCGGCGATAAAAGATTTCAAGCCGCTGCAGGCTGTAGGCAATGCTTTGAACCTGGACGTCTTAAAAAACCCGGCTTTAAATAATGTATCGACAACATTCACAATCACAAACGGCAGATTGTATGTAGATCCATTCAGCTTTAAAGTTCTTAATTACGATGTAGCTGTTTCCGGCTCAAACGGAATTGATCAGACAATAGATTATTCATTAGGAGTAAAGATCCCGGCTTCGAATTTAAAGCAGCAGGGAAACAAGGCAATAAGCAGCATACTTAAAAAGGATGTCCAGCTGATTACGGCCAACAGCGTTGAGGTTAAAGCAAATATAAAAGGAAGCATTAATGATCCTTCAGTTTCAACTTCTGCGGGCGATATTGTGCAGGAAACCAAAAAAGAAGTTACCCAGCAGGTGAAACAGGAAGTAAATAAGCAGATAGAAGAAAAAAAGCAGGAAGCGCAGAAAGAGGTACAGAAGGAAGTCCAGAAGCAGACGGACACAGTAAAAACGAAGCTGCAGAAGGAAGTAACGAAGAAGCTAAAGAATCTGTTTAAGAAGTAAGGGGCAAAGGGCAGAGGGCAAAGGGCAGGTGAATGCTACTTCGGCTTCGCTGTTTATCATTATCCGGAGTGTACTGTTCGGTACATAAAAATTTGCTTTAACTATATTCTTTATCCCTATCTTTACAGCAACAGGCAGGGCTGAGAGACTCCCGCTACTTCCGTTTATTCCTCCTATGTAAAACATTATGTCTTTGGAGCTCAATATATAATTAATAAGTAAACAAATAGAGCAAGCGAATTAAACAATGAACAACAAGAGACATTAAATACATAATTAAAATAAAGGGATGATTAGGGAAGGAAGTGCAATGAAGGGCGAAAGCGTACAATGAAGATCGATAGCGGTGCAATTAAGATCGAGAATGAAGAAATGAGGATAAAGAGCATCGCAATGAGACCAAATCTCCTGCAATGAGAATAAATCTCTTACAATGAGAATTTCTGATCACACAATGGCGATCAATAGTATTGCAATGAGATAAAAAATACTGCAATGAGATGAAAGGTTACCGCAATAAGAATAAAAATACTGCAATGAGAATAAAAGTCCTGCAATGAGATAAACATCTAATGCAATGGGGAAAGAGATTAAAAAAATGGTACATAATTTTCGTGCAATTCTTTAAAAAACAAAAAAATTAAGAAGAGAGAGAGGGAAAGCCGGTTTGAAAAAGAAAATATTGATTTAATAAAATCGATTTGGGAATTTTAATTTGCGCAATTGGCACAATATTAGTTTAATATAGTTAAGTAAATTGAAAAATGATTTTTCCGGTATTTTAATAAAGAGGAGAAGGTAAAAAATTACAGGGGGTACCGGGAATGAATGACCACATTTGGGGACACGTCGAAAGCTTTGAGTCCGGCTTTGTTCCGATAAGTCGAAAGTCGCCGTGACAGGTCCGGCTTCGTTCCGATAAGTCGAAAGTCGCCGCGACAGGTCCGGCTTCGTTCCGATAAATCGGAACTTCGCCGTGACAGGTCCGGCTTCGTTCCGATATAATCGGAACTTCCGGCTTCAATTTCATTTCGCCGGGACAAGTCGCCGGGACAGGTCCGGCTTCGTTCCGATTATATCGGAACTTCGCCGTGACAGGTAAAAAGATGTCATCTTTACGAAAGGGATAATTACGTCCGAAGCTAATATTCCTCCTCCTTTATCTAGTTTAGAATGCTTCACCGGATATCCATTTTATTAATTTGAATATTCCATTAAGGGATATATTTCAAAATAAATAAAGAAAGGTATTGGTTATGAATATAATTCAAACCAATCGTTCAAACATGATGGAATCAGTTCTGTCATATTTACTTCTCTATGGCGAAACCATAGCCGATCCTAACGGGTTGACGAAATCAATTCAGAAATTAACCGAATTGATGGAAGCAATCTGGGTAAAGGATAACGAAAAAAACGGAGCAACAAACGGAAAGACGGCAAAGAAAAGAGATTCCGGGAGTTCTCTTATAAACCAGGTATTGAAAATAGCAGCCGGTTTGTACCTGTGGGCAAAGCGTAATAATAACTTTGAAGTAAAACATCTGACGGATTTCCCCAAATCGGAGTATGTAAAACTCCGTGATGTGGAAAAGATAAACAAAGCGAAAGCAATATATAAATCAGCCCACGGGATAGATCTTAATTTTGCAAAAATTAAACCGGAAGAGATAGAAAAGCTGAATCAGCTGGCAGAAGAGCATAAGCAGGATATAGGAGACGTAAGCAACGGAGCAACAAAAAGGATAGCTGCAGGCCAAACACTCGACCAGATGATAGATGAGGCTATGAACCTGTTAAATGAAGAATTTGACAAGTACCTGTTGATATATAAACAGGATAAGCCTGAAATGTATGCCGGGTATAAAGCAGCCAGGGTAATATGGGACAAAGGCGGCGGAAGGCAGACGAACGGCAACGGAGCGGACCAGGCTGCAGAGAAGACGCATGCGAAGGTGG
>DATKLQ010000601.1:0-2388 GCA_035542335.1 Ignavibacteriaceae bacterium
GATTTAGATTCTAAAAGATTCGATGAGGTTATTTCAAAAGAAAGGATTTGTAATTCTCAGACCCCTTTTTAAAGCCATCCCATTATTTCTTTTCGATTAAAAGGCGGGTATCCATTTCAAAAAATTTTCCCAGTTCTTCAGATCTAATCTTTAATGATTTAACTGTAGACTTATTTTGCAAGGAAAATAAATTTAATTCAATTATTATTTCATCTCCCTTCGTAATTTTTTTCCAAATCCCGGCTATTTTGCCATTAATAACGATGGCAGGTCTGAAAATTCCATTACTTGAAACTGTCTTTTTATGGTGTTCGAGTTCTAAGGAGGCAGTTCTATCTTTATAGCTGATAAGGAATTCGTCATAAGCTGGAAGCAAGTAAGCTGAAAGGATTAATTTGTCCGGAAATGAAATTGAATCATCAAACCAGTAAACCTGCGAACCGATTCTCTCAGAAATAAAATTCTTTTTTAATGATTCAATTGCCATTCTTGCATCTTTAACGGGCAGACCGGACCACCACGCAAAATCCTGCAGTACCGCAGGTCCATGGCTTAAAAAATATCTTTGAGATAATTCAGCCAGAGCTTCTTCCCGCGGCAGTATTTTTTTCTTTGGAACCCTTTCTTCCAGCAAGGCATAAGTTCTTTGATTTCCTTTGATCCTGCCGCTGCATATCAACCCGTCCAGCTCGGCTTCAAGTAAAATATGAACTCCCCTCTGGTTCTTTATGGCAATTTTTTTAATCTCAAGAAAATTAAATATTTCATCCCGTGTAAGATGTTCCTGTTCATTTAATGCCACCATTATAATCTTTTCACTTTTTAGCATAGTTTTCCGGTCGAGCTCTAGCCACTTCCTTCTAGTATTTAATGATCTTTTTATATGAGGAGCCGTCAATTCAAGCATCCAGTAAATATCTTCGGGTGAAATGAAGTGCCATGTCGGTCTCAGAAGATGCGTTCTAAGAATTTCTCCTTTATTAAAAGCCGCTTCGATTTCTTTCTCTGCAGAACCCTGCAGCCTGAGCCCTATTGCCCATTTAGCCATTGCATAATCCTGCGCCTGGATTGCGCCCATCCAGGATACAATTTCTTTTGGATAGTTAAACTTCGTCCTGGCAACCTGCTGATTTATTAATCTTAAGTATGCTATTTCTTTTAAATTCATTCCGTATTCTTCCGAAGCTAGTTTAGCAGGAGCGATTTATTGCAAATTGCAAAATTACAAGATTACATGATTATCCCAGGAATCCTTTGGAGAAGATTACAAAAACCAGGAATATATTTTTTAAAGTAATAATCCAATCGGACAAAGGGCTGAACCAAATTTTTAAAAATGTGTAGAAGATTTTAAGAAGAAAATAAGGTAAACTCAGGAGCATTGATCTACTGCAAAACGATTTAACGCAGTAAATTTCCTGCTCCCGGGGAAATATTAATAAATTAATTATTTTTAGGATACGTATAATTCACCATCCACTGGATGCCGAATTTATCCGTTACCATACCGAAGTATGCGCCCCAGAATGCATCTTCCAGCGGCTGGGTGACTTTGCCCCCTGTTGAAAGGCCTTTAAAAAGTTTATCGGCTTCATCCTTGCTTTCAGCTTCAAGTGAAAGATAAAAATTATTTCCGGCCGTAACTTTATGCCCCATCGATTCAATGGCATCCGTTGCCATAAGCATATTTCCTTTTCCTACCGGAAGGGAAACATGCATTACCTTTTCGCGATCATTTTTGCTTAACTTCTCTGCTTCAGGTGTATCTTTGAACCTGAATATGCCCCCGGCAAAATCTCCGCCGAAAACAGATTTATAAAAATTAAATGCTTCCTCGGTATTTCCGGGAAAATTCAAATAGGGATTTAGTGTAGCCATGGTATTACTCAGTTTGTTGTTGGTATTTGAAAAAGAATAATATTTTTTTTGATATTTCTGAATCAATTAATATTGAATTCTGATGCCTGATTCCGGATACCAGATACCGGATACTCGATACAGGATACTGATGCAGGATACTGGATTCTGGATACTGGATGTGAATCGAGCATCAAGCATCAAGCATCCAGCATCTAATACATCCCGCATTTTCTTTAAGGTACTTTTTGATAATGAAGTGCGGCGACGCCGGATTTAAATATTTTCATATCAATAAATTTTAAATTCTTTCTTTCATTTATATTTTGGAAAAGATGCTTTCCTTTTCCCAAAATTATCGGCTGAACCACCAGCCAATGTTCATCAATTAATCCTTCCTTCATTAAAGCATTAGCAAGACTGATTCCGCCTATAGAAAGGCTTTTCCCATCCTGCTGTTTCAGTTTCCGCACTTCGGCGGCTGCATCTCCTTTAACTAGCTTTGTATTCTTCCACTCGGCTTTTTTCAGG
>DATKLQ010000602.1:0-15573 GCA_035542335.1 Ignavibacteriaceae bacterium
TATAAATCTTCTTTATGATGTTGAAGCAGCCAGCGCAACAATATTTCTGCTAATAGGAATTTTAGGCTTATCTATCGGAGGAGCCTTCTTTGCCAATTACCTCAGCAAGGGAGAATTATTTCATTTAATTAGCTCAGGGACTATTCTTCCGCTCAATATCTTAATCGGAATTAAAGTAGCAATGTCTCTCTTCCTTGTTGTTTGGGTTCTTGCCGGACTAAGATTAGAGAAAGGAGAAGAACCATGATAATTTACCTGCTTTGCTTCGTTTTATTTCTTGTTGGAATATACGGAGTGCTGACTAAAAGAAATCTGGTGAAAATAATTCTTTCACTTGGGATAATGGGATATGCAGCAAATTTATTTATTGTTCTTGTCGGATATAGAAATGAATCACAGTATCCTATTATTGCTGAAGGAGCGAAAAACGCTCCTATGGTTGATCCGCTTCCGCAGGCGCTCGTACTTACTTCCATTGTAATAGAACTCGGGACAACTGCGCTGCTGGTTGTTCTTGCCTTAAGATTATTTGAAAAATACAGCACGTTTGATATTACAAAGATAAGGAGGTTATCGGGATGATTCTTCCCTATTTTATAATAATTCCGCTGCTGACAACCTTCCTTGTTTCTCTTATAGCCGGTAAAAAAGATAACTGGGCTATTATTCTCAGTTTTATAAGTATTACATCACTGCTCATACTTTCGCTGTTTGCATTCATTACGATGAAAAATGAAACTGTTACTTACGAATTAAGCGCATGGAGAATTCCTTACGGCATTATTATAGTAATGGACGCTTTAACATCTTTCACACTTGTAATGGTCAGCATAATTTCATTTACTTCATTGATATTCTCTATTCAATATATAAGGCATTTATCAATGAGCTGGAGATATTATGCCCTATTCATGCTTCTGGTAACGGGGATGAATGGGGTAATTATAACCGGCGACCTCTTTAATTTATTTGTATTCATGGAAATAGCTCTTTTTTCTGCGTTTGCTTTGGTAGCCTACGGAAGCAAAGCAGAAGAATATGAAGCAGCATTTAAATATTCGGTAATGGGCTCGGTATCGTCGACAATTATTCTCATCGGTATTGCCGTTGTTTATAGCTCAACATCAACTTTAACAATGGCAAAAATAGCGGAAGTAATTCCGCGTTTAAATCAAGGGCTTGTGTTCTGGATAGGCGGACTTTTTATTGCAGGGTTCGGGCTTAAGGCAGCAATTATGCCTTTTCACACCTGGCTTCCCGATGCCCATTCCTCTGCACCTGCCCCGATATCTTCAATGCTCTCCGGAGTACTGATTAAGGCACTCGGCATTTATGTTTTAATCCGTCTCTTTTTTAATGTACTGGGAGCCCCTCAGCTATTTACTAAAATTTTTTTAGTGCTAGGCACAATTTCTATAATAATTGGCGTGTTGCTCGCTATCGGACAATGGGACTTGAAAAGACTATTGGCTTATCATAGCATAAGTCAGATTGGCTATATCCTTTTGGGTATGGGAATTGCAACTCCACTAGGAATTTTAGGCGCGGTTTTCCATTTGTTTAATCATGCAATATTTAAATCTCTTTTATTCTATAATGCAGGATCGGTCGAGCTGGCAATCGGCACAAGGGATTTAAAAAAGATGGGTAATCTTACAAAAGTTTTGCCTGTAACATCTCAAACATCAATGATTGCATCTCTGTCTATATCAGGCATTCCCCCATTCAATGGATTTTTCAGTAAGCTTATAATAATCATTGCTGCTATGCAGGCAGGTCTTCCTGTTTATGCCGTTTTAGCAATAATCGGCAGTTTGTTGACTCTCGCTTCGTTCATGAAAGTGCAGCGCTACGGCTTCCGCGGCGAAAATCTTATTGAACAGGCAGCGAACAAAATCGGCTGGAGGATGAATACCGCAATGATTATTCTTGCGGCACTTTGTTTATTGACAAGTTTAATGATTGTTCCCGGAATTAAAGAAATAACTCTAGATCCTGTAGTAAAAGTAATAACGGAACATTCACAATATATGCAGCTGGTGCTGGGGAGGTAAAATGAATTTAAAACTCAGAAGCAGATTAATAGTTTTTATTTTTGCTGTGCTTGTTTGGCTGGCTTTAACAGATATAAAAAGCTACCAGGAAATAATTGCAGGATTTATAGCGGCGGTTCTAGTTACCCTTCTGGCAGGTCACTTTCTAATTACAACGGAGAAAAGCAGGAATATTCTTAAAAGACTTTATTACCTCATTATTTACTTATTTCGTTTTGTATGGGAAATGATAAAGGCAAACCTGCACGTAGCTTACATCGTTATACATCCTCTTCTTCCTATTAGACCCGGCATTGTCAAAATAAAAACCGGATTAAATAAAGATTCGGCCTTAACTGTTTTAAGCAATTCAATCACATTAACTCCTGGTACTATGACTGTGGATGTGAACGAGGAAGCAAAGGAATTATACATACATTGGATCGATATAAAAGAAACTGAAGTAGATAAAGCAACAAAACTGATAAGCGAAAATTTTGAAAAAATTTTAAGGGAGATTTTCGAATGAGAGTTGTGAGATGGACAATTGGTCTAATAATCTTTGCAGCATTCTTCTATTTTAACTTCTTTATCTACGATGGCGAACTGTTGTTTAAGCTGATAAATGTAATTCTTTTCAGCAGCTTATTGATTTTACTAAGAGTTATGTTTGGTCCTACGGCTGCCGACAGGGTAGTTGCAGTGGATATTCTAGGGGTATTAATTTTTGGAATGCTTGCACTGATAGGATTATTCTATAATCAATCCTTCTTTATGGATATAGGATTAATCTGGGCTCTGCTGAGTTTTATTGCAACTCTCGCTTTTTCAAAAATCCTGGAAGGGAGGCGGTTAGATGATTGAGACAATAGGAATAATGTTTATTTGCCTCGGTATTTCCTTCGATTTCCTGGGTGTCCTGGGTTTGGTCCGCCTGCCTGATGTTTATAACAGGCTGCAGGCCGCCACTAAGTGTGTAACCTTCGGCTCGATGGGAATTCTGTTCGGAGTCCTTTTAATCCAAGGGTTTAACAACTTCGGATTTAAAGCAATAATCGGAATAGTTTTTATTATTCTTACGTCTCCGACAGCTGCTCATGCAATTGCAAGAGCATCGCATCGAAGCAGGATCCCCTTATGTAAAGAAACTATTATAGATAAGTATGAGGAAGATAAAGAATTGAAGCAAGGAACTGATTTGGTTAAGGAGAAAGAGGAGCTGATAAACTAATTTGTACCATTGAATAACGAATATCGAACACCGAATTATGAATTTCGAATACAATACACCAGATAAGAGTTAGTGTGTTCATTATTCGACATTCGGTTGTAGACTCCGGGGCGACTAAAAAGTAAGAAAGTGTCATTTCGAGGGAATCTTCGACCGAGAAATCTTTTCAAAATACAAGATTTCTCCCTTCGGTCGAAATGACAAACGTACTTATTAGTCAACCCCGAGCGTTCGGAGTTCGATATTAAAAATATAAGAAGTAATAAAGTTGCACAATTTTAAATTGCTGGAGGCATAATGTATCTGCCCAAGATAAGAGAAATAAAAGAAGCGCTGAGCTCATTCTTTACTAAACCATACACGTCGAAATTTCCGAAAGAACCTTTTAAGGCTGCCGAAGAATACAGGGGAAAACCCAGATATGACGGTGTTTTTTGTATCGGCTGCGGCACTTGCGCACAGGTTTGTCCTGCTCAGGCAATAGAGATTATTGATAATAAAGAATTATTAAAACGAACTTTAACGGTAAGCTATTTATCATGTATAAACTGCGGGCAATGCGAGGAAAATTGTATTACCGGCAAGGGAATAAAAATGACAAACGAATACTCCTTTGCCGTTATGGATAAAACTGATCCGAAAAATTTTGAAAGTGTTGAAAAAGAGATTGTACTTTGCGAAATCTGCGGGGAAGTAATTGCTCCTAGGGATCATCTGTTGTGGGTGAAAGAAAGACTAGGAGCCAAAGCTTATGCTCATCCTAATTTTTTACTTGAAGAGCAGAAGGCAATCTTTGAGGCTGCTCCTTCAATCCCAAAATCAAGAATAAGAAGAGAAGACCAGATAAAGGAATTGTGTTCCAAATGCCGGCATAAGGTGGTAGTTGAGGATGAATTTTACACAGTTCACTGAGAAATTAGAAAGATTCAATTCAAGCAGAATAGTTTTCGTCGGATTAGGCAGCGAAACCAGGAAAGACGATTTTGCAGGGATTTTATTTATTCGAAATTTAAATAAGACAAAACTATTCAGTAAATCTGTCTTTATTGAAGCAGGACGAAACCCGGAGAATTACCTGGAAAAAATCCAAAATGCAGATCCTCAATCCGTTGTATTTGCCGATGCCTGCGATTGGGGAGGAGAACCAGGTGAAATAAAATGGCTCAACCCGGGTGAAATCAATTCCATAAGTATAAGCACCCATTCATTTTCAATAAAAATGATTGAGCAATTTTTATCAATGCGTAACCCGATTGAATTTTTCTATTTAGGAATTCAGCCTGTTTCAACCGCACCCGGGAAAGGGATCTCAAATCATATAAAGAATAGTTTAAATAATTTTTTTGATAAAAAATCCGGATTCATTCCGCAAAAGCAGCAAACTAAAGCTGTGAGTCATGAAAAAAAATCCTAAGACAAATCCTTCTTTGGGGCTTCCGTTTCATACGGTTGCAACTCTTAAGGAAAGATTAATTTGGTATATTAATCTAAGATGGATTGCCGTAATTGCCGTTTTAGTATCCGTTCCTCTGGCAGAAAAAATGCTCGGATTCAAATTGGCTTTTAACGAGATAACGGTAATTGCTTCTTTACTTCTCCTGATAAATATTGTCTATTTTTTCTTAATACGATACTTAACATTTAAAAGCGAATACTATGAGCTTGCTTTTGCGGAGATCCAGATAATAATAGATCTGCTGATTATTTCATTGCTAATACACTATTCGGGAGGAATAGGCAACCCGTTTTATTTCCTCTATATTGTTCAGGTAATACTATCCGGAATTCTTTTCCCAGGGGTAATTTTACCATACATAAATGCAGCAGTCGCAGCGCTTCTGTTAACTATGTGGTCCATCCTTGAACATCTGAATTTCGTCGCGAGAATAAATTTGCGCAATGAAGAGATTCCTTTGACTTTATTGATAACTTCATTAGCGGCTTTTTATGTTACAATTTTCGCCGGGGTATATATTATTAATAATTTTATGATGGGATATAGATCGCTTAAATCGGTAATCGATGAAAAAAACCTCCAGCTTGAAAAAGCCATCCAGAATAGAAGCAAAGCATTCAGGTATGCGGCTCATGAATTAAAATCCCCCATGACTGCAATTCAAAGCACTCTTGAAGTAGTAAAAAATTTATTTGCCGGCGAACTGAAACCTGAAGTAAAAGATATGATCTTTAAAGCGGAAAACAGATCCTCCCAGGTCCTGAATATGATAAAAGAAATGATAACAATTACACAGTACAATCTTGGTCTTGAACAGCCTGAATTTATTAAAGTTGAATTTAACGAGTGGCTCTGTAAAATTGTAAATCAGCATGCCGTACATGCATTTAAAAAAAATATTAATTTTAAATATTGTCCATCCAAAAACCGTTTATTTGTTAAGATTGATGCCGGTGGGTTTGAAAAAGTAGTAAGCAATCTTATAAATAACGCAATAAAATATACTCCTGATTCGGGCAGGGTAACGGTTGAAACAATAATCTCTGAGGATAATTATGGATTTAAAGTAACGGATTCCGGCATAGGGATAGCCAAAGAGGATCTAAATAAAATTTTTGATGAGTTTTTCAGGAGCAAGAACGCCAGGGAAATTGAAAGGATCGGCACCGGGCTCGGATTAAATCTCGTTCACCAAATAGTCACCAGATACGACGGCAATATTTATGTGAAAAGTGAGCTCGGAAAAGGAAGTGAGTTTACGGTTGAGATTCCTTATGCATTGGAAGAGGAACTTGAAATCTCGGATGAAAAAAGAGGAATTTTATAATCCCGGATGCTTGATGCTGGATACCGGATACCTGATTCTAGATGCTGGATGCTGGATATTGGATGCTGGATATTGGATGCTGGATATTGGATTTTGGTAAAGCGGTTTCGGTAACGAAGCCCGTATCTTTAAGAGATAACGTTTAGCGTAACGTTCTCCGCCTGACGCTTTATCCAAAGGTTCCTTCGGACGATACGGGTTTCGTAACCGATTGTTGCTAAACCATGCTCTAAATATTGGATGCCGGATGATGTTTGATGGATGATGGAAGCAGAGAACGATACTGGATGCTGGATACCGGATTCCGGATAAGAAAGAGAGCAAAGGAGCCGGCATCGAAAACCTTTGAAAATTTCAGATCACCGAAATGCGAGAACCCGCCAAGGCGAAGATACCTTTGATGGAATATATTTTATTTATTCTATAATATTGAGGAAAAATCCTAATGCATTCAACCTTTAAAGTTCAAACTGCCCAAAACAATGCAGCTCCCTTTGTGGTTTCTCTTTCAAAGAACGGATCCCTGCATTCCCCAATACTAGATGGTTTTAAAAGCCTGAGAATGAAATCCGCCCTTATAAATCTTCGACCCGGGGAAAACGTCGGATCACATAATTCAGTTAATAAGGAAGAACTGCTGATAGTGCTGGAAGGAATCGGCGAAGTACATGCAGAAGGATTGGGGAAACAGGAAGTTAAAAAAGATTCCGTCATTTATATCCCGCCTAACAATCAGCATGATGTAAAAAACACCGGCGATATCCCGCTAAGATACATTTATATTACCTCTTTAATCTAGGAGAATTTTATAGGGTATTGCGTTAATTATTCGGCGTTCGACGTTCGGCATTCTGCGGTTTGAGAATAAAAATATCGAATATCGAACACAGAATTATGAATATCGAATACAATCTGCGTATAAGAACTGCGTGCTTATCAGCAGATCCTCGGCAGCAGTTCTCCGGAATGCATATCAACAATTCTTTTTGTCCCGATCTTTGTTTTTAATACAACCGAGCCGGCATTTTCTTCCGTAACTCTACCGATAATCCGGCTTTCTTCACCCAATTCGTTTTTCTTCATTTCGTATAATAATTTTTCAGCTTCGGAAGCAGATACAATTGCAATAAGCTTCCCTTCATTTGCAATATACAATGGATCGAACCCGAGAATTTCGCAGGCGCCTTTAACCTCTTCACTTATCGGAATATTGTCTTCTTCAATTAGCAATCCTATATGACCTTCCTGTGCTATCTCATTTAATGAGCTGGAAACCCCTCCCCTTGTAGGGTCTCTCATGCAATGAATTTCTTTCGCAACCGTCAGCATATTCTTTACAAGCTTATTCAGCGGGGCAGTATCGCTTTTAATATTTGTGCTAAATTCCAACCCTTCACGCTCGGATAAAACCGCAATACCATGTTCGCCTATTTTGCCATTAATAATTATTAAATCACCCGGTCTACATTTTTTGGGGGAGATACCAACGCCTTCCTGCACTAAACCGATGCCGGAGGTATTAATAAAAATTTTATCTCCTTTCCCTCTATCCACAACTTTTGTATCGCCGGTAACTATTTTGACGCCGGCTTTTTCACTGGCTTTTTTCATCGAAAGAATAATCCTCCAGAAATCTTCTAATTGAAATCCCTCCTCGATTATAAATGAAACAGAAACGTAAAGCGGATCCGCACCCGATACTGCCAAATCGTTAATTGTTCCGTTTATTGAAAGCACGCCTATATCTCCGCCGGGGAAAAAAGGCGGCTGTACAACATATGAATCGGTAGTAAATGCAAATTTTTTATTCTCAATTTTAAAAACTGCACTATCGATATGCTCATTTAAGATTTCATTTTGAAATTGCGGAAATATTAACTTATTTAATAATTGATGAGAAAGCGTTCCGCCGCCTCCGTGTGCAAGAAGAATTTTATCATAGTCGCTTTTGGGAATGGGACAGGAGGGATTAAATTCCATCTCATCTTTAGTTAACATAGAGATTGTCCTATTATGTCTGAGTTATATAAATTACATTTAATTTAACACCGCTTGTTCATTATTCGATATTCAGAGTTCGGCATTCGATATTTAAAAAAAATCAATAATAAAAACTGAATGTCGAATATCAAATATCCAGTTATGAATATCGAACAGACTTCGCATATTAAAGTAATGTGTTCATTATTTGCGTAAAAGATTCTGCGGCTCGAAATTAAAAGAACCAGGACTACGAATAATAAAATATCTGATGCCTAACATCGAATGCTGAATATAGAACATACTACCCGAATGACCTTTTATACCTAAAATATGCCGAACAGGCACCCTCTGAAGAGACCATGGGTGCACCGAGAGGATGTTCCGGTATACAATGTTTTCCGAAAGCAGTACAATCAACAGGTTTTTTAATTCCCTGCAGCACCAATCCCGCAATACAAATCTGTGATTCTTCAGCCGTTGAATCTTCAGTCTGAAAAACCTCTTCGGCATCAAATTCCGAATATTCATCTCTTATCTTATAACCGCTCTTCGGGATTAAACCTATGCCTCTCCATTTTCTATCAGATCTTTCAAAAACTTTGTTTAACAAGTTTATGGCCGCAGGATTACCTTCTCTTCTAACTGCTCTTTTATATTGATTTTCGACATTGTATCTTCCCTCTTCTAACTGCTTAACTGCACAAAAAATTCCCTGCAGAATGTCTGCCGGTTCGAAGCCTGTTACTACAATAGGTATTTTAAATTTTTCTGCAATTGGGATATATTCTTCATATCCCATGACAGTACATACATGCCCAGCCGCTAGTAGTGCTTGTATACGGCTTTTACCGGATTCAAGCAATGCTTCGATTGCCGGCGGAATTAAAACATTTGAACAAAGAACTGAAAAGTTTTTTAAACCTCTCCTTTTGGCTTCAATAATTGACATTGCGTTTGCAGGTGCTGTTGTTTCGAAACCGACGGCAAAAAAAACTACATTATGATCCCTGTTCTGTTCAGCGGTTTTTAATGCATCAAGGGGAGAATAAACAATCCTAACACTTGCGCCTTTAGCTTTTATTGACAATAAATCTTCTTTTGAGCCTGGTACCCGAAGCATGTCTCCAAAAGATGTAAATATTGTATCTTCTTTTGAAGCAATATTAATTGCCTTATCAATTAATTCGATTGGGGTGACACAAACAGGACAGCCGGGGCCATGGATTAAAGAAATTTCTTTCGGCAATAGATCTTCAAGATCATACTTTAAAATTGAATGCGTCTGTCCCCCGCATATTTCCATTATTGACCAGGGCTTTTTTGCAGCCGAAAATATTTCTTTAGATAACGACTCTACTGCAGTTCTCTCTCTGTACTCGTCTATATACTTCATTTTATTTAAATAAACCTATTTAATGCAGTTAAGTTTTAAAAGCCTTCCCCTTCGTGGAGATTTTGGGGAGGGCTTTTTTCAATATCTCCAAAGTTTTTTCGGCTTCTTTTTGATCAATTTTATTTAAAGCAAACCCTACATGCACCAAAACATAATCTCCTATTTGAACATCGTCAATCCATTGGATGCAGACATCTTTCTCAATTCCTCCAAAATTCACTTTTGCCATTCTGAGATCAGGATTACTTTCATCTACCGATACTATTTTTCCCGGTACCGCTAAGCACATAAAATTATTCTCCTTTAATATGGCAATCATTGCATCGATATTCGACATTAATTCTGCAGCTTAATAATGAATATCGAACTCCGATAATGAATATTGAAGACACTATGCTAATAACTTTTCAACACTGAACTTCCGTTAGCAGAATTCTCAGCCAACAATGTTGAATTAAATCTTTTTTTCCTTAAACATTCTGCTATTTGTCCGAGTGCTAAACCTCCATCATTCGGGGGAATCCTTTGGGGCCAATAAATTTTGAATCCTTCTTTTTCCAATTTTTCGATTGTTCTTTGGAGTAAAACCGCATTTTGAAAACATCCTCCGCTAAGAATTACTTTCCGGAGATTATTTTTTTTGGCCATAGAATAAATAATTTCCACTAAAGAATTATGGAATTTTGAAGAAATTACCGAAACCGGAATGCTTTTTCTGATATCCTCTACCAACGAATTAAACAGATTCTTCCAATCGATAACGGTTATTGCATCGTCTCGAATTTCAAAAGAATATGATTCCTTTGTGAATTTATCTGCTGCAAATTCAAGCTGCATCGCAGCCTGTCCTTCGAATGATGAGAATTGTTTAAGCATTAAGATCGAGGAAACGGCATCGAAAAGCCTGCCTACGCTTGATGTTAAAGGAGAGTTAATTTTTTTATCGAGCATATTAGTAAGAATTATCAATTCAGTATTTGAAAAGACCTTCGATAAAATATCTATATATTTACTGCCGCAATTCATTCTTGAAATTTCGTAAATTATTCCCAATGCAGAACGTCTTGGCTCTTTAATAGCCGCTTCACCTCCGGGAAGGGGGAATTTTTTAAATTGGCCTATGTGCTTTGTCAGCTCATCATCCGAAAAAAAGAATTCACCACCCCAAATTGTATTATCCGGCCCGAATCCTGTCCCGTCCCAGGAAACTCCCAATGCCTCTCCTCTAACCTGATTCTCAATGCGGCATGCAGCAATATGGGCGATATGATGCTGAATTTTTTCAACGTTTGATCCCGATTGTTCGGCATATTTTGTTGAAATATAACCCGGATGCAAATCGCAGATAATTCTATTAGGATGCATTTCGTAAAGATTCTGAAAATCTTTTATTGTCTTCTTGAATGCATTACTCGACTCTTCGGTTGAAAGATCTCCTATATGCTGACTGATAAAAATGTTTCTATTTTTCTTTAAAGCAATAGAATTCTTTAAATGTCCGCCGAAAGCAATTATAGATTCATTGTCCTCATCTATATCCGGAACAGAAACAGGAAGAGGAGCATAACTCCTTGCCCTTCTTAATATCATTTCCCTGCCTGCAGCAATCCTAACTATAGAATCATCGACATGCCGTACCACAAGACGATTATGTACAATGAAGTAATCTGCTATTCCTTTCAATCTATTTAAAGCTTCATATTCATCGATGCATATCGGTTCTTCCGATAAATTACCGCTTGTGGCTATAACCGGAAAATTCAATTCATTCATAAGAAGATGATGAATGGGTGAATAAGGAAGCATAATTCCTAGATTCGGATTACCGGGGGCGGCGAATTCCGATACGGAATATCCTTCTGAATTTTTTCTGTTAACAATAACGATTGGACATTCGGGAGAAGAAAGTGCATTTTCTTCTGAACCTGAGAGCTCGCAGACTTTCTTTACTATTTCCAATGAAGGAAACATTAAAGCAAAAGGCTTTTCATCCCGGTGCTTCAATTGTCTCAGTCTTTGAACGGCTTTATCATTCGAAGCATCGACAAGCAGCTGGAAACCTCCAATCCCTTTTAATGCAACAATTTCCCCGAGCTTTATATATTCTGCCGCCTTTAATAATGCATAATGTTTTTCTTCAATAATTTTTCCTTTTGAGTCCCATAATTTAATCTGCGGACCGCAGATAGGGCAGGCATTCGGCTGAGCGTGAAATCTCCGATTTAAAGGATTATTGTATTCGTCCAGGCACACACCGCACATTTCAAATTTTTTCATCGAAGTATTTGCCCTATCGTACGGAAGACTTTCTATAATCGAAAAGCGGGGTCCGCAATTAGTGCAATTAATAAAAGGATAGAGGTACCTTCGGTCTGCAGGATCGAAAAGCTCTTTTAGACAGTCGGGGCAGGTTGAAATATCGGGAAGAATCAGCGCGGAAATATCTTCTTTCTTTTCAGATCCCCTAATATTAAAACCATCATATCCAACCTGATCGAGGAATAAATGTTCGAGGGAAGTTATTACTGCCAAAGAAGGTTTTTCTTTTTTAATTCTGGTTAAGAAATTGTTAATAAAAAGTTGTTCTCCTTCGGCCTCTACTGTTACACCGGAGGAAGTATTGCAGACATAGCCGTTCAGGTTAAGCTCTTTTGCAAGGCGGAAAATAAAAGGACGGAACCCGACTCCCTGAATGGCTCCCCTTATATCTATATGAATCCTTGTACCCGGCAATTTGATACCCGAAAACCTTAATTAATATTTGATGCTATCCAACGGCACCATTCCTTTATGCCCTCCGTTGATGTGCATGACGTTTTAAATATTTTTAATTCCGGATTAATTGATAAGGCATTTTCAGCTAAAGCTTCCGGGGAACAATTAACATAGGGAAGAAGATCAATCTTATTGATTACAAGTACGGACGCTTTTCTAAACATTGCAGGATATTTAAGGGGTTTGTCATCGCCTTCGGCAACACTTAGTATCACCACCTTCATATTTTCTCCGAGATCATACCCGGCAGGGCAGACAAGATTACCTACATTTTCTATGATCAGCAGTTGAGTATCAAGAGCCTCAATTGCTCTAAATGCGTCCCGTACCAGTGCAGCTTCCAGATGGCATGCACCGTTAGTGACTATCTGAACCACCGGGACTCCATACTTTCCAACTCTCTCAGCATCCAGACCTGTTTGAACGTCGCCTTCGATGACCGATATTTTTATTTCCTTATTTATTATCTCTAAACTTTTTTCAATCAGGCTCGTTTTCCCGGAGCCGGGGGAACTAACCAGATTTAAAGTAAATATATTTTTTTCTTTAAATTTCTTCCTGTTTTCCTCAGCTATTAGATCATTTTTTTCAAGTATTTTTCTTTCTATCGTTATAATGCTCATTAATCCCCCATTAATTATTTATTTCAATCTCTTGTATCTGAAGTTCATCACCGGAAAGAACTTTAATTTTGCTGCTTCCGCAGACAGGACATGCGAAGATATAATCTTCCGAATTCGAGTTTTCTCCGCATTCCGCACACGAAATTGTAACCGGGATATATTTCATTTCGAGCTTTGCGCCCTCCAGCTCGGTACCTTCAACCGAAGCATTGAAGCAGAAGAGAAGAGATTCGGGAAGAATGTTGCTCAGCTTGCCGATCTTGATCCGGATGGTTTTAACATTTGAATTGTTTTCTGTGGTAAGATAACGGCGGACAATTGAAATGATCTCCTCTGCAATCGATAGTTCGTGCATATTGAACCATTAATTGAATTGCTTACGATTCAACCGATAATATACAAATTTTGGTAGAAAGTTTTAACTTCAATTTCTGATTAAAAAAATGAGTTTCCAAAACTTTTTTGCAATATATTTCAGTGCAAAATCAGTTTCTCTACAAAATCTTCGGAATTCATTATGAAAAAATTCCTTACAATGTTGTTTTTTTTATCCCTTCTGCAATTCTTACCTGCTCAAAATTTTACCGGCGAAACTAAAGAACAGCATGATACACGAATGCAGTGGTGGCGCGAAGCCCGCTTCGGGTTGTTTATCCACTGGGGATTGTATTCAATTCCTGCAGGCCAATGGGATACGGTAACAACCTACGGCGAATGGATCCGCAGCCAGGCTCAAATCCCGATTGAAGTTTATGATTCGCTGGTCTTTAAATTCAACCCTGTAAAATTTAATGCGGCTGAGTGGGTCAGCATGGCTAAAAATGCCGGGATGAAATATATAGTCATCACTTCGAAGCATCACGACGGCTTCTGCCTCTTCAATTCCAAAGAAACAGACTTCGATGTTATGTCTACTCCATTTAAAAGAGATATTTTAAAAGAGCTTTCAGATGAGTGTCATAAACAAGGAATGAAATTAGGTTTTTATTATTCTATAATGGATTGGCACCATCCTGATTATCTCCCTAAAAGGGATTGGGACAAATTTTCCGGCAATGCAGATTTTGAAAAATATATTAAGTATATGAAGAACCAGCTGAAAGAGCTTCTGACAAATTACGGTGAGATTTCAATCCTCTGGTTCGACGGCGAATGGGAAAGCACATGGAGCGATGAACGAGGACGGGATCTTTATAAATATGTCCGTTCCCTTCAGCCGAATATTTTAATTAATAACAGGGTTTCCAGCAGCAGATCCGGAATGGAAGGATTTACCGCCGAGGGAGGATTCGCGGGAGATTTCGGAACACCGGAACAGCAGGTTCCTGCTACCGGTCTGCCCGGAGTCGACTGGGAATCCTGCATGACAATGAATGATCACTGGGGCTACAATAAAAATGATCATAACTGGAAATCATCTAAAGAAATTATCAGGCTCCTTTCCGATGTCGCATCCAAAGGAGGGAACTATCTCCTTAATGACGGGCCAACTGCCGAAGGAATATTCCCGCCTGAAAGTGTAAGCATTCTTCGGGAAGTAGGAAATTGGCTGAAGGTTAACGGAGATGCAATATACGGCACTAGTGCAAGCCCATTTAAGGATTTAGATTGGGGAAGATGCACGCAGAAAAAAATGGGACATCAAACAAGGTTATATCTTCATATTTTCGATTCTCCTAAAGGCGGAAGGCTTGTTCTGCCAGGAATTTATAATAAACCTGTTGATGCATTTTTTCTTGCGGACAAAAATAAAACCCCTATTAAGATTGAAAGAGTTGAGAATAACTTAATTTTAAATTTGGGAGATAAAATTCAGGATGAAAGGAATACGGTTGCCGTGCTCGATATAGAAGGAAAGCCTGATATCAATGATCCCCCGATAATCAAATTTGATTCGGATATATTCATTGATAAAATCGATATCTCTTTAGAATCCAATCGTTCAAATATAGAAATTCATTATACTGCAGATGGAACAGATCCGAATATTAATTCACCACTTTATAAAGATAAATTTGAATTAAATAACACAGCCACTGTAAAAGCAGCTTGTTTCCGGGGCGGCAAAGCTGTCAGCCGGATTTCCGAGGCATCATTTAAGAAGATTAAACCGATCCCTTCTTTGAAAATTGAAAACACCAAAAACGGAATCCGTTATAAATATTATGAAGGCAAGTGGGAATTACTTCCTGATTTTAATTCTTTAAAAGAAACAGAGGAAGGTATAATTCCAAATATTAGCCTCGAACCGAAGAAATCGCCGAACTATTTCGGATTTGTATATTCAGGATATATCAAAATACCGGAAGACGGGATTTATTCTTTTTACACTGCATCCGATGATGGAAGCAGGCTTTACATTGGAGACACCTTGCTGGTTGATAACGACGGTCAGCACGCAGTTGTTGAAAAAGAAGGTAACATTGCTCTTTCACAAGGATTTCATCCTATACGCATAACCTTTTTTGAAAATGCAGGAGGAGAGGATCTTAAAGTCTATTTTAAGAGATTAGGTGTGGAAAAGGAGCAGGTTCCTGATTCGTCATTGTTTTATGACTGAATAACGGTTGAAGAAATTTATTATTACCTGCAAGCAAGAACAATTAATTAAATAATCTTAGAAATTTTTAAATCCATGGAAATTAAAAACGTCCCCTTCAATGTAATCAGCTGGGAAAATATCTCTCCCGAGGAGCACAAAGGTAAAGAAGGTAAATCAACCTGGAGGGTAGTCAAGCAGGGAAATATAAGA
>DATKLQ010000603.1:0-2561 GCA_035542335.1 Ignavibacteriaceae bacterium
CCTGATACCAGCGGCTATGGCGATAAAATCGACTGGCTGGCAATTCTGAAGAATTGGGTGCCGTTAACGGATATAATGGTACCCAGTGCTGAGGAGGTCTTTTACTTCCTTTATAAAAAAGAATTTCTTAAGAAGAAGGCAAACCTAGGACCGAAGGAAAGTGTTCTTGATTACCTCTCGGTAAAAGAGATATCAACTTTGGGAAAAGACCTGCTGGATATGGGCACAGCCATAGCCATGATCAAATGCGGGCATAGAGGATTATATATACGTACATCCGGCCCTGAAAGGTTAGAGAAACTGGGTGCGGCAAAATGTGCGGATATTAAAAATTGGGCTAACCGCGAACTTTGGTTTCCTGTATATCAGGAAGAAAAATTCGTCGGTGCCCTAGGTTCCGGTGATGCGGCAATTGCAGGATTTCTTTCTGCATTTGTTTGGGGACATTCTATTGAATCATGTTTGAGGTACGCTAATGCAGCCGGAAGTATGAATGTTACCGTGCCTGACGGCCTTACCTGGAATAAAGGTTTCGATGATTTGACAAAACGTATTAAATCGGGTTGGAAAACAAAAGACCTGAAAATTGACGAGCCGGGCTGGAAGAAGGAACATGAATTCTGGGTCGGACCCGAAAATCGGGGTAAATGGGAATCATAATGAAAAAAACAGGAGACTCAAAAATGGCTAAAAAGAATAATGCGCAGCGGGACGCATTCGTAAAAAAATTACTGGCAAAAATGACATTAGAAGAAAAAGTCGGCCAGCTCTTAACATTTACAAGGCGCGGAGCTCATATAACACCCAGCGGAATTGAACAAATTACAAGATTATTTTGCGGCGGCCTTTGCCTTGAACCGTATGCGGTTGAGACCTGCAAAAATCTCTACTGGGGCAATTCACAGCTTGATAAGAATTTTCAGAAGCCGGAAGATTATTTTGCAATTGCTAATAATTACTTTGCCGGGAAATCTTTCGGTATCAGCATAACACCGGAAGATTATACAAAGGATCTTAATAAACTGCAGAAGATTGCGACCGGCAGGCGAGTAGGAATTCCCTTGCATATGACGATTGATTTTGAAGGCGATTTTAAAAATGATTATATGTCCGGCGGTATCAGGCAGTTCCCGTCCCCTATGGGCATGGCTGCAATCGGAGATCCCAAGCTTACATATAAAATCGGTTTGACTATTGCAAAGCAGTTAAGCAATATCGGCGTCACTCAAATGTATTCACCCGTATGCGATGTGAATATCAATCCGAAAAATCCTGAGATAGGAATAAGATCATTTAGCGACGATCCCGAGACATGCGCAAAGCACGCAGTTGCTCTTATAAAGGGCTTCCAGGACGGCGGTATTGCCGCAACCGCAAAACATTTCCCCGGCCGCGGTGCATCGGATACCGATGCTCATGATGTATTGGAAGTTATTAAAGCCGATAAGCAAAGAATGCAGGAAGTTGAACTGTATCCCTTCAAAGCTGCCATTGCAGCGGGAGTCAAAGCAGTAATGACTGGCCATTCAATTTACCCTGCATATGATGACAAGTATCCAACTACATTATCCGAAAAGATTATTAAAGGTCTTTTAAGAGAAGAACTAGGATTCGACGGCGTTGTTGTTACCGATGCAATCGGTATGGCCGCCATTCTTAAGCAATGGCCGCTTCCGAAAGCTTGTGCAATGTCGATTAATGCCGGATGCGATACTATACTTCTGAAAGCCGATGATGAATCAAGATCCCAATGCTTCTTCGGTGTACGTCAGGCAGTATTAGAAGGCGAAATCTCCGAGGAGAGGCTAAACGAAGCAGTAACACGGCTGTTAAGAATGAAATACGATCAGGGGCTCTTTAAAACAGCAGGTAAGAAGGATCCGAAAAAGGCTCAGTCATATGCATTGAGCAAGCCTGTCGTCGATTTTTCATGGGATGTTGCCAAAAAAGCCATAATCGTTATGCGTGATGATAAGAAGATGCTTCCCTTAAATCCCAAAGAAAAAATGCTGGTCGTCGAACAGCGTATTCCGTATGAATTCTGCGGAAAAGATCCTTATATGCACCAGCATATGTTCTGCGAGGACATGACGGAACAAACACCTAATCTTATACTGCAGGATACCGACTTTGCTGCCACCGAGGATGAAGTTGCTGAATGTCTGGAACTTGCCAAACAGGTTGATACAGTCGTAATGACAAATTATTATGCGCGAATTGTTAAGACCGGTACCAACCGATTCCTTGTAAAGAAGCTCAAAGAAGCAGGTAAAAAAGTAGTAGTTGTAACAAATAGTCCTTACGTGGAAGGCACTACAAATGAAGCCGATGTCGTAGTATGTAATTTCAGCGCAACTCCCGACTCAATAAAAGCTGCCGTGGGAGTATTATTTGGGAAAGTCAAACCTTCTCCCAAAACGAAGCTGCCTATAAGCCTTGGTGTTCAGAAAGAAATGCCAGTAAATAAACCGGCTGCACGCAAACAAACGCTTGATTTATCCTATTGTTAAAAGTGAAATGCATTGGGAGTTCCAAGCAATAAAAAAATAAATAGATAAGTA
>DATKLQ010000604.1:0-5029 GCA_035542335.1 Ignavibacteriaceae bacterium
TATTCATGGCAGATAAATAAACATAAGTTTTGCTTGGAACTATATCCAGACCGCTTGAAACGGATGTGAATCTGCCCTCTTCGACGTCATGAGCAGAAACAGCTTCGGTTATTATTTTTGCTCTTTGCGGAAGAATTGAATTACTTAAAAAGGCGAGTAAAGCAGCAGTTAGTAAAAATATTCTCATATCTCAACCCTGGAAATTTATGATCTTTTGCGTTCTCTAAGCAATTAAATCAGTACTGATTTAATTTTCATCAACTGCCTCATCTATGTTCTCTATGATGAGAGAGCTATTTGCTGATGCGGGAAAATAGCTGGTTAAAAATTAATTCGCAAGGACTCTAAATAATTTTTTCTTTTCTCCTCAAAATTAAATTACTTTCCTAAAATCTAAAGTACTGCTCAGTTATTTAAAAATAGCTTATTAAATTGATATTAAAACAATCAATAAGTAATTTTGTATGCTAAATTAATTACCAAAATAAAGGAGTAACAGAATGGCTATAAGCGTAGGTATTAACGGCTTTGGAAGAATAGGTCGTTTAGTTTTTAAATCAATAGTAGAAAAAGGACTTCTAGGTAAGGAAATTGACGTAAAAGCTGTTGTCGATATCAGCACTGATGCAAAATATTTTGCTTATCAAATCAGGTATGATTCCGTTTACGGAAGGTTTAAAGAGGAAATTAAAACCCAGAAAAGCAAACCGGATGTAGAATCCGATGATGTGTTGGTTTTAAACGGCAGTAAAATTAAATGCGTACTGGCTACAAAAGAACCTTCACAGCTTCCCTGGAAAGAGCTTGGAGTTGACTATGTAATTGAATCAACCGGTTTGTTTACAAGCTACGATAAAGCTAAAGGTCATCTCGATGCAGGCGCTAAGAAAGTTATTATTTCTGCCCCGGCTAAAGGAAGTGAGATTAAAACATTCGTTATGGGAGTTAACGATCAGGAATATGATCCTAAAAAACATCACGTCATTTCTAATGCTTCCTGTACAACAAACTGCCTTGCTCCTGTTGTTCACGTTCTGCTGAAAGAAGGCATCGGGGTTGAAACAGGAATAATGAGCACCATCCATTCATATACGGCAACCCAGAAAACTGTTGACGGCCCGTCCAAAAAAGACTGGAGAGGCGGCAGGGCAGCAGCGATGAATATAATCCCGTCTACTACAGGCGCAGCTAAAGCAGTCGGCGAAGTTATACCTGAAGTTAAAGGAAAACTTACCGGTATGTCTTTCAGAGTTCCTACTCCCGATGTATCGGTTGTCGATCTTACATTCAGATCCAAAAAAGATACTTCAATTGAAGAAATAGATAAATTAATGAAGAAAGCTTCGGAAACTTACCTGAAAGGGATATTGGGAGCAACGAGTGATGAAGTGGTGTCTACCGATTTTATCGGGGATAACCGTTCTTCGATCTATGATTCATTGGCTACTCTTCAGAATAATTTTAAGGATGAAAAGAGATTCTTTAAAATTGTTTCATGGTATGATAATGAATGGGGTTATTCAAATAGAGTGATCGATCTGCTGATGAAGATTGCAAAAGCAAATTAATGATGCTCTTAGACATGACAGGTTTTCAAAATCTGTCATGTCTTAAGACCGGGCTTGTGCTCCGTCTTCAGTCCCGAATCTTCAGGCTTAATAAAAAAAATAATCTACTTTATCCCCGCCTTTGCGGAAAAACTTAAAAGATTTTAACGAGGGAAAAATGAAAAAACTATCCATTGAAAACCTTGATGTAAAAAATTTACGCGTACTCGTAAGGGTGGATTTTAATGTTCCCCTGGATGAGAATCTGAATATTACCGATGACATCAGAATTACCTCTTCGCTTCCCACAATAAAGAAAATTATAAAAGGCGGAGGTAAAGCAATTCTGATGAGCCACCTCGGAAGACCTAAAGGGAAGCCGAATCCGAAATACAGTTTGAGACCTGCAGCAAAAAGGCTGGGTGAATTGCTGGGGAAAGAAGTGAAGCTTGCACCTGATTGCATCGGAGAAGAAGTTAAAAAAATAGTAAATAGTATGTCCCCTGGTGATGTAATTCTTCTTGAAAATCTCCGTTTCCATGAGGAAGAGGAAAAAAATGATCCTGCTTTCTCAAAGCAGCTTGCCGAGCTCGGAGATGTTTATGTTAATGACGCATTCGGGAGTGCTCACAGGGCGCATGCATCAACCGAGGGAGTTACAAAATATATGAAGAAGAATGCTGCGGGGTATCTTATGCAGAAAGAGCTTGAATATCTGGGGTCCGCAGTTTCCGATCCTGATCGGCCGTACTGTGCAATACTGGGGGGAGCAAAAATTTCCGGGAAAATCGATGTCATAAACAATCTTTTAAATAAAGTGGATACTCTGATTATAGGCGGCGGAATGGCATTTACTTTCTATAAAGCACAGGGAAAAGAGATTGGAAAATCTCTTCTCGAAGCGGAAAAAGTAGAGCTTGCAAAAGAATTAATAGATAAGATTAAAAAGACCAAAGTAAAATTTTTGCTCCCGGTGGATGTTGTGGTTGCCGAAGAATTTAAAAATGAATCTCCGACGCAGGTAGTTAAGGCAGATAATATGCCATCCGATAAAATTGGATTGGATATAGGACCCGAAACCATTAAATTATTTAAAGCAGAACTTCTAAAATCAAAAACCATTGTATGGAACGGACCAATGGGCGTTTTTGAGATGGATAATTTTAACGAGGGAACGTTTGCAATTGCAAAAGCCCTGGCCGAAGCCACCGGAAAAGGGGCAAAAACAATAGTCGGCGGAGGCGATTCGGCTGCGGCAATAAGCAAAGCCGGCCTCGAAGAAAAGGTTTCGCATGTTTCAACCGGCGGCGGTGCATCACTTGAATTTTTGGAAGGGAAAATCCTCCCCGGTGTTGCTGCACTCAGTAATGCCTGATGTTATCAGTGTCATCAATAATAGATTCTGCAGCAGGTAATTTTAAGGTATGATATTTATTTTTTGTAACTTGAATCCGAGGAAAATCAGTGAGTAATTATTATAGACCGGCCGGATTTGGATTTAGTTTTTTTCCCCCGGTTATTAAAAATCTTTTAATAATTAATGGAGTAGTTTTTCTTTTACAAGTTGTCGGGCAAAATATTGGCGTGGGGGATGGCTATACTTTTTATGATATAATCATGAAATATTTTGCTCTTATGCCGCTCGATGGATATGAGGCGGGAAGAAGAGGTTTGGAAATTATTACCTGGAACTTTTATCCATGGCAGCTTATAACATACCAATTTATGCACGGGGGTTTTGCACATATTTTCTTCAATATGTTCAGCCTCTGGATGTTCGGTATGGAAATAGAAAATCTGTGGGGCTCTAAAAAATTTCTCTATTATTACCTACTATGCGGAATCTCAGCAGGAATATTTCATTTGGCTCTATCACCGCTTCTGACAGGTGGAACAGGTCCTACTATCGGAGCATCGGGCGCCATATTCGGGGTGCTGGTTGCCTTCGGCATGATTTTCCCAAACAGGTATATCTTCCTATATTTTCTTGTCCCTGTTAAAGCCAAGTACCTCATTGCTTTTTTTATACTGATCGAAATTTTTGCAATTAATAGTACTGCTCCGACAGTTGCACATCTGGCTCACCTAGGGGGCGCATTGGCCGGCTTCATTTTCATAATGTTTGATCCGCACACCGATGCCGAAATAAAATACCTTTTTAAAAAATCTTCATACGGCAGGACACCAAAACCCTTTAATCCGTTCGACGGGTTAAAAAACCGCTTTAAAAAGAAGGAAGAACCGGAAGAGGCAAAATTTTATGATATTAAAGAGGAAGATGAAGGGATCTCGCAGGAGGAAATAGATAAAATCCTCGATAAAATAAGCCAATCCGGCTATCAGAACCTGACCGAGAAAGAGAAACGAATTCTTTTTGAAGCAAGCAAAAAAATAAAATAGTGGCGGCTGAATTTTTAAAAAGTTTTATATTAATCTCTTATATCACATTGCCGGGGATTCTTTTCTGCTCCTGCTCCGAAGAAGGACCTATCGAACAGGAAAAAATGGTAAGGATTTATTGTGAATTGCTCATTGCACAGGATTCGCTGGCTTCTGCATCAACCTTGAAACCGGCCGGAATTGGGAGAGAACCTCTGACTGATTCCATTAAGTCGGCAATTTTCCGGAGGTACAATGTTACCCCAGAAGATTATAAAGAAACAATTGATTATTATAACGAAGATCAGAAGCTCTGGGAAAGTTTCTTCAGCAGAACTATAGATTATCTCGACTCACTGAAGACGAAATCGGCGAAGCAGATTTTTCGGAACCATTAGAGGCTTTGTACTTTGCCGCGGCAATCCTTAATAAGGGATATCCAATATCTTCCGCGAACCGGCTCTTCAAATCTTTTAAATTTAAATAACCTTTCTTGATTTCTTTAATTATTTTATCCAATAACTCAGGCGGGAATAAAATACTTACATCAGTCTCTGGGTCATATTGAAGAATTGTTTCAATTTGCATTGATATGACCGGTTCGGAAAGTTTTCTGAGCGACGCAATATCCTTCAGCCCGTATCCTTTTGAAAGCAGCTTGTAAGTCTCTGCAATATTTTCCGGCAATGCTTTTTTGCGTTCTTGCGTTTCGGAATCTTTTCCTGCCTCATTTAATTCGGAAAAATTATTAATGATCTGCAGGAATTCGTCCCCAAGCTTGTTGAACATTCTTGGGTTGAATCCTTTAAGGGACAGGATTTCCTCTTTGTTTTTCGGTTTCAGGGAAGCAATATCTTTTAAAATCTCATCGGGACAGATCAGCGGGGGAGTCTGCATAAATTTTACCGACGCTTTTTTCCTTGCTTCCCTCAGCAGGTTAAACAATTCCAGATTTCTTTCATAATCCAGGTTCTCTTCCGTTTGCTCTTCAGTCAGCCCGTTCGCCTTCAGTTTTTGGTAACCTGCATTCGCAAGCTCAATATTTTTTTTGTTAAAACTGCTTCTTTTAATAAGATTTTCGGATAGCATTTGATGAAGTACAA
>DATKLQ010000605.1:0-3330 GCA_035542335.1 Ignavibacteriaceae bacterium
GATGTATTTCGGAATTCAATAAATAAAAACGGATTGAATGACTGCATTTCAAGTGCGCTCGCAAAGACATATCAAAGCCTCGGGTTCCAGACACTTGCCGACCAGGTAAGAAGAAGCGTAAAGTTTATTAGAGGGAATAACTGGATGTTTAGGATCGGGCATCCGGATGATCATCCTCTCAGGATCAGGAAAGAACTATTTGAGAACATTGCTGCAGAAACTTTATTCCCGGTCCTTCATGAACAGACCCCTGTACGGATGGATCTTTCTCACAGCGGGTGGAGCGATATATTTTTCCTGGGGATGGATTTCCCGCAGGGTGCCAGGGTTATCAATGTATCTGTAAATCTATCAGTGCTTACAGATGGTGAAATAAAAAAGCCCCGTCCGCCAATCGAAACTTTCTTTAGAATTATCGATAAACCTGTTTTAAGGCTTACAAGCGTAGACCTTGGAGTGACTTCGGAAATTAAAACAATAGAGGAAATTTTTGATTTTGCTAAAGATTACCTGGGTTTATTAAAAGCTGCCGTAATAGCTTCCGGTATAGTTCCCCCCGGAATGGAAGGGGCCGACCAGCCTTTGTCTCATCTGCTTTCCCGCTTAATTAAGCCCGGTTACGGAATTGAGATTGTCAGCAAAGTTAATAATATTCCTAAAGGTTCACGGCTGGCGGTATCAACAAACCTTCTTGCATCCTTAATTTCAATATGCATGCGTGCTACCGGACAGATAAAAAATTTAACCGGGGAACTGCAAGAGATCGATAGGAGAATAACTGCAGCCAGAGCTATCTTGGGAGAATGGCTTGCGGGTTCGGGAGGCGGATGGCAGGACAGCGGCGGAATCTGGCCGGGAATGAAATTGATTGAGGGAGTTAATGCCGGCTCTGATGACCCCGAATTCGGCATCAGCAAAGGATGCCTCCTGCCCAGGCATAAACTTCTTTCTTACGATTCCGTTTCCAGGGAAACAAGAATACTTCTACAAAACAGCCTCATTATGGTTCACGGGGGTATGGCGCAGGATGTTGGGCCGATCCTTGAAATGGTTACTGAAAAATATTTGTTGAGATCAAAAGCGGAATGGAATGCCAGAAAAGAAGCAATGCTTATTTTCGACCGGATATTGGAAAATTTGAAAAAAGGTGATATTAAAAAACTCGGGGAATTGACTCAAAAGAATTTCTCCGGGCCAATCCAGACAATCATCCCGTGGGCAACAAATTTGTTTACCGAATCCCTGATTAAAAAAGTTGAAGAAAAATATAAGTCCGATTTCTGGGGGTTCTGGATGATGGGCGGTATGTCCGGCGGCGGAATGGGATTTATCTTTAATCCCGAAGTTAAATTAAAAGCGCAGAAAGATATCCGCAAAATTATGTCTGATCTGAAAAACGGATTGAAGGACTCAATTCCGTTTGCAATGGAACCGGTGGTATATGATTTTGAAATCAATGAGAAAGGATCATATTCCGAACTGCTGCAAAATGATGAAGCTTTAATGCCCGGAGGTTACTATTCAATCATTACTCCCGGATTATTAAAGAAAGAAAGCCGTGAGCTCACTGCAGTGCAGCGGGCCGAACTGGAAGAATTGAGCTATATTGCCCGCACCGGTAAAGATTATACCGGGCTGCTTAATTCTCTTTTTGATGTAATCCTTCCGCAAAAAATTTCTAAAAGTGAATCAGATGAGAATCTTAATTCATTGTTAAAAAAATACGGATTCGATCCGGTTCAGCATGAGCAGATACGCGCCGATATGAAGAGCGGACGCATAGGATTAGCTCAGAATAAGCTCCCGGTGAGTACCCAGATAACCGACGCAAGTGAAATTGATGTAAATGATTTCTCCTCTATAGCAGAAGGAGAATATAGGAATACAGGGCTAGCTGCTCTTGAAAAAGGAGAGGCTGCAGTGGTTTCATTCGCAGGGGGAATCGGAAGCAGATGGACTAAAGGAGCCGGTGTGGTTAAAGCTTTAAATCCTTTCTGCAAGTTCAACGGAATCCATCGGAGCTTTATTGAAATACACCTTGCGAAAAGCAGAAAAACAAATGAATTGAGCAGGAAGAAAGTTCAACATGTATTCACTACAAGCTACTTAACACATAATCCCGTTGAAATTAAGCTGAAAGAAAACAGAAATTATGAATATGACGGAAGAGTATATATTTCCACGGGCAGATTTATAGGTCTTAGAATGCTCCCTATGAAGCGGGATTTACATTATTTATGGGAAGAAATGCCTCAGCAGCTTCTGGATGATCAAGCTCAGAAAATGCTTGAAAGCATGCGCAATGCACTGCTGAATTGGGTTGAAAACATGGGCCAGGGATCCGATTATACAGACAATCTCCCTCATCAATGCCTCCATCCCGTCGGGCATTGGTATGAAATCCCGAATATGTTTATCAACGGTACTTTGTTAAAAATGCTGAATGATAATCCGGATTTGAAATACCTGATGTCTCACAATATTGATACCCTCGGAGCTAATTTGGATCCCGTTATGTTAGGGTATCATATAAAGAGAAACAAAACGATGACAATGGAAGTAACGGCCAGACGAATTGAAGACAGGGGAGGGGGTTTGGCTAAAGTAAACGGGAATCTGCGCCTGGTTGAAGGGCTTGCTCTTCCTAAAGAAGAAATTGAATTCGATTTGACATTTTATAATACCCTTACTTCCTGGATGGATATTGATAAGCTTTTAAAGATATTCTCGTTAACCAGGAAAGATCTGGAAAATGAAAAGCTTGTCCTGGAAGCGGTAAGAAATACGGCAGCGAAAATGCCTACATACATCACCATTAAAGATGTTAAAAAAAGATGGGGAAAGGGACAGGAAGATATTTATCCCGTTGCTCAGTTTGAAAAACTTTGGGGTGATATGACCGCACTTCCCGAAATTGACTGCCAGTATGTTTCGGTACCCCGTTTCAGAGGTCAGCAGCTTAAAGAACCGGCTCAGCTGGATGGCTGGCTCAGAGACGGATCGGCTGAGTATGTGAATGGATTATGTAAGTGGGAGTAGGCAGAGTAAAGCGTGATTGGTAAACGGTGAAAGGTTAACAGTAAACGGTTATCCTTTCACTGATCACTGATACCTGATTACCGATAACCGATTACCCACAAATAATAAGCTCCTTACTGTTCACTGTTCATCGTTTACCGATCAATAGTACACCCGTAGGGATTCGAACCCCAAACCTTCTGATCCGTAGTCAGATGCTCTATCCAATTGAGCTACGGGCGCAAAAAAGTGATTAAAAATACGAAAAATTGTCCCCCGATGCAACCATTATTTCGGTTTGCCGGTTGCAAA
>DATKLQ010000606.1:0-3666 GCA_035542335.1 Ignavibacteriaceae bacterium
AAAATCGTATCAAATTTCCAGGTTGCTCTCCGGGGAAAATAATTTAGCTGTTAACAAATTAAACAGAGGAGTATAAAATGATAAAGGGAATTTATCTTACGGGAAGAAGCCTCGACGGCAAAATGAAAAGCATGGAAGTAATTGCCAACAACCTGGCAAACATCAACACAACCGGATTTAAAAGAGAAGTTCCGTTCGCAGAGATCATTTCAAACGCAGGCGATATAAAAATCCGTCAGGTAACCGATTTCCAGGAAGGTACGCCGGCAGCTACCTCAAATACCTTTGATTTTTATCTCTCGGGAAAAGCTTTCTTCGCGGTTAAAACAGATAAAGGAATTCAATTAACCCGCAACGGCCGTTTTTCATTATCCAATGATGGATTTCTGGTTACAGAAGAAGGAAATAAAGTTTTAGGCAAAAACGGGGAAATTAACCTTTCCGATTTAATGCTCAACAAAGAGACGGAAATTACCGTTACAAAGGAAGGTGAGATTAGAGCCGGCGATGAAATTCTTGATCGCCTTTTGATTGTTCAGATGGATGATCATTCCAACCTAAAAAAGGTTAATGACACAAATTTTGTTTATGAAGACGGGAATTTTCAGGAAGCCGATCCTTCCGATTACAAGGTTCTTCAGGGATATCTAGAAGAGTCTAATATAAATCCTGTGATTGAGCTGGAGAATATGATTCAAACCAATGCCGATTACGAAGCCGGCTATAAGATGATGCAGTCATTGGACGATTCCCTCGGAAAAGCAAACGAAATAGGGAAAGTTTAAAAAAATAGGAGCAAAAAAATGTCAACAAGAGCTTTAAGAACAGCAGCCTCCGGCATGTATGCCCAGCAGATTAATGTCGAAGTAATTTCTAACAATATTGCCAACATCAATACAACCGGCTTTAAAAAGAATAAAGCCGAATTTAAAGATCTGATGTACCAGGATGTCCAAATAAACCCCCTCTCCTCCTCTGCTCCCGGAATATTTGAGCCGAGCACGGACAAGATACAGATCGGAAACGGAGTTCAGCCGGCATCGACGCAGAAGATATTCCTTCAGGGCGATCTTACACCGACAAACAACCAGCTTGACGCTGCAATCCAGGGGGACGGTTTTTTCCAGGTTAGAAAAGCCGACGGGACTTTTGCATATACAAGGGACGGTTCATTTAAAATTAATTCCGAAGGCGCAGTCGTAAACAGCAGCGGGTATTATTTGGACCCGGATATAAAAGTAGACGATAATACTTTATCGGTTTCGATCAGCCGAGACGGCACCATTGAAGCTCAGGCACCCGACGGTACCAGTTCCGTACTTGGAAATATTGAACTGGCAAAATTCATTAACCCCGGAGGTTTGGAAGCAATAGGGGATAATCTTTATACAGAAACCCCCGCTTCTGGCTCTCCCCAAATAGGAACCCCCGGAAGCGAAGGATTCGGCGAGGTGATGCAGGGCTTCCTTGAATCTTCTAACGTTGATATTGTGGAAGAGATGATCTCCATGATCTCGGCTCAGAGAGCGTATGAAATAAACTCCAAGACGGTACAAACGGTCGAACAGATGATGACAATGGCTAATAACCTGAAAAGATCATAGGTAAAAAATTGATTACTATTCTTTCTGTTTTGCTTTTTTTATCATTTCATTCCCCGCAAGATGACTTCAAGCAGCAGCTGGAAGATTATCTTCACAAGAATCTCTCTTCATATGCCTCATTTGAATATGAAATAATTTCAAAACAATTGGATTTAAAAAAGTTTAAAGCAGAAATTATCGAAGATGAACCTTTAGTAATTAAGGGTGATTTAGCAAATATCCAGATTAAACTAATTCAGAACAATCATGAATTGAGATCGGTTTTAAATTTAAGATTAAAACTTTACAAAGAATTACTCGTTTCTGTCGGAGAAATAAAAAAAGAGGAACCCCTCTCAATTAATGATTTCAATTCTGTAAAAATTAATATAGCAAATTTAAAAGGGACTCCATTCAATTCACTTGAAGAATTAAATGAATATGAAGCTAAAATTAATATTAACCCGGGTACGGTCTTGATAAAAGAAATTATGGAGAAGGCACCGGTAATTCGGCCCGGGAGTAAAATCGAAGCTGTGCTGGAAAGAGGAAATGTTTTTGTTTCAATGGAAGCGTACAGTAAACAGGAAGGCGCGAAGGGAGACATTATTAAGATTGAAGTCCCTATGAACGGATCCAGGAAAATATTCAAAGCTAAAATTGAAAATTCAAATAAAGCAACAATTATTGAGTAATCCAATGTACGAGAAAATTAGCTATGTAAGCCGGAGGCTTCTCTGCAGGAAATACCTAAACGCATTTCTTCGGAGAACTCCCGTTAGCCTCTGGCTTATTATTATATTTTTGATCCCGGTAAATGCCCAGGACATGAGAGAAAACTCATTCAGGTCTCTTTTTGCGGATCAAAAAGCAAATAAAGTGGGAGATGCAATTACAATTATTGTAGTCGAGTCTTCCCAGGCTTCCAACAACGCCGAGAAATCTGCCGGAAGAAGCAGTGATCTCGGGCTAAATCTGAGCGGCACGGTTTCGAAAAAACCAATCCCTGATGCCGACATCAGTTTAGGCACAAAGAATGATTTTGAAGGTTCGGGTTCAACAAAGAGCAGCGGTATGGTAAAAACAAAAATCAGCGCCACTATAGATTCGGTTCTCAGCAATGGAAACCTCTTCGTGAGGGGAAGCCGAAAAATTACTATAAACGGTGAGGACCAGATCGTTTCAATAAAAGGTATTGTACGGACCTCGGATATAATGGCCGACAATTCGGTTCTTTCATACAACCTTTCCGATGCAGAAATAATTTTCGAAGGCAAGGGCCTTATCCGTGATGCCCAGGAACCGGGATGGCTGACTAAATTTTTTCACTGGATATTTTAGGGGTTTTTATGAAGAAGATTTGCAATTCTCTGATAATTTTAATTTTGATCTGCTTTCCTCTCTTTGGTCAAAGGATTAAAGACGTTGCCTATTTAACCGGAGATAAATCCGAAGAGATCATCGGGTACGGGCTTGTTGTCGGGCTGGCAGGAACCGGAGACAGCTACAGATCTTCCTTTACTATTCAATCAATTACAAGCATGCTGAAAAGATTCGGCATTACAGTTACCCAAGAAGATCTGAAAACAAGGAACGTTGCCGCAGTAATGGTAACGGCTTCAATTAATTCTTATTTAAAGCCCGGTGCAAAGTTCGATGTAAATGTCGCTTCAATGGGTGACGGAACATCTCTTTTAGGCGGAACACTGCTGATGACTCCCCTTTCGGGAATTAATGGGACTGTATACGCATTCGCGCAAGGACCTGTCTCCGTAGGAGGATTCGACATAAACACTACTACCGGAAGCAGAGTAGCAAAAAATCATTCGCTTGCCGGACGGGTTCCGAGGGGCGGCATTCTCAACGAGCAGCTTAACATTGCTCCCAGGGATACAATTAAGCAGGAGATAAGTCTTTTTCTAAAGGAACCGGATTTAACTACATCAAATAATATTGCTAATGCAATTAATTCCGCCTTCGGCGAAGGGACATCGATTGCAATTGATGCAGCGGAAATAAAAATTAAAATCCCTGCAGATAAACAAAATAATGTAGTGCCATTTCTCGCACAGCTGGAATCACT
>DATKLQ010000607.1:0-11193 GCA_035542335.1 Ignavibacteriaceae bacterium
CCGGATACATTATTAAACCTTACCCGGAGTGTTTTCTCTTTTGCCGAAAGGGAAAAATTTTTTGCCCAGGTTAGAATCCAGATAAATATAATTATTCCTACCGCTACGGTAATTCCGACCCGGATTTCAGTTTTTCTTTGATCTTTCATTTCTTCTGGTGTTAAGTTATTAAGTTACTGAGTTATTAAGTTATATTTTCCTCATCAAGAGCATCAATCAAATGATTAAGCATTTCAAACAAGCTTCCTCTGGAATTTCGACACAATTTAGAATTTTCCTTAAAATGGTATCGTCTAAAACCTTCAGCTATATTTGATCCGCTGGATCTGCTGCTACGCATTATTTGATCTGTTAACCTATATTTTTCATCATACGGAAATTTTTTTACTAAAATCCTTATCTCTTTTTTTATCTACCTGGACAATTTCCATACTTCTAATTCCTCAAAAGTTTCAAATGTAATTTCACCCCTCCTTTTTATAAAATAACATAAGAACTCAATAACCTAATAACTTAATAACTCAATAACTTATTTTGATTCAAACAGCTTTTTTATATTCTGAAGCTCGCCGGGAGTTATTAAGCTGTCGGCAAAAGTTGATTTTACCGAATCAACAAGCTCTTCCATTTCATCGCTGTTAATTTCAATATTTTTTTTACTCTTGAACCTGTTATGTACAAAATTATCTATAAGCACCTTTAAAGAATCCTTTTCCGGTGTTTCTTTAACATGTTCCAATTCTTTTGTAAAACCTTTGAATACCAAGCCCTTAATAAATTTTTCGCCCGGTTTAAGGAATATATCCGGGAAATTCTGGATTAAAAACAGAACAGCTGCAATAAGAACAGTAAAAATAATAACGGTTTTTATAAAGCAGCCTTTTTTCAATAATTATTCCCCTTCGATTTTTTCAATTAAAACTTTCTTTATCCTTTTATTTAAAACTTCTTTTACGGTAAACTTATAGTTTTCCAGGCTGAAAGAATAGCCGTCTTTGGGAATCTGACCTGCGTAATTTAAAATCAGCCCGGCAACTGTTTCAAAATCCCCGTTATTAGGGCGTATGTTTAAATTTAGAAGTTCGTTGAGTTCATCAATAGATATTTTCCCCAGGACGAGGAATGTGCGGTCATTTATTTTTGCCACGGGATTTTCTTCCTCGTCGTATTCGTCTCTGATTTCCCCTATTATTTCCTCGAGGATATCTTCCAAGGTAATCAGGCCGGCTGTTCCTCCGAATTCATCCACGACGATAGCAATATGCATTTTTTTTCCTTGGAATTCCCTGAGCAGATCATCAATTTTTTTGCTGCCGGGAATAAACATTGCCTTCCTGGCAATCTTAGTCAGAGAAAGCTGTTTCCTTTGTTCTTCGCTTTTTAGATATTGTAGAATATCCTTTGTATTAATGATTCCTAGTATATTATCGAGATCATCTTTGAACAGCGGCAGCCTGCTGTAGCCAGAAGATGTAATAATTTCCAGGAGCTCATTAAAATCGGCATCAGCTGAAATTGCGTTTATATCAACCCGAGGGGTCATAATTACCCTGACATCAACGGAGCGCAGGTCGGTAATCCCCCGGATAAGCTCCTGCTCCTCCTGCGTTCCTGATTTTTTTTGATCCGGATTAACTTTCCCGGATTTATCAGCCGCACTTTGTACAGAATTGCCCTTTGCTTTTTTATTATCCCTCAAAAAAATCCTTGAGATTTCGGCAAAAGTTTCGGAAACCGGGTGAATAAAAATATTTACCCAGTATAAAGGATAAACTGCAAATCCGGAGAAAAAACCGGTTCGTTTTACAACCCATGCTTTGGGAAGAAATTCCCCTAAATAAATGAATATTATTGCAGCCGCAATGATTAAAATGATTAAAGATAATTCTATGGAAATTCCTGATGCAGCCGAATAATGAACAGCCGAGGAAGCAGCAGTTATAATTAAGGCAGCCTTAATAAAAGTCTTGACAATAAAAACTGCGGTTAAAAACTGCCTAGGTTTTTCCAGGAAATAATTTAAATAGCGCTGCTTCGAATTGTTTTTTTCATTATCCCCGTCATTCCCCGTATTTTGGCCGGCATTTTTTCTTGTTTTGATAGAAACGAAAGCTGCTTCGGATCCGGAAAAAAAAATATATAAGCAGAAAAGTATTAAAATAATAACAATCTTAAGATGCCAATCAATATCCAAAAATCATATTCCATTGTTAAACAAAATATTTAAAACGGAAGATCATTATTCTCATCTACTTTCATTTCAGGCTCGGTTGATTCAGCCGTTCCGGCGTTAACCGATTCCCTGCTGCTGCTTTCGCCGGGTTCAAGAGGAATAATTCTTTCGGCAACTACCTCGGTTGAATATCTTTTTATTCCGTCTTTATCGGTGTAGTCCCGTTTATTAAGTCTCCCCTCGACATAAAACTTTTTGCCCTTCTTCAGGTTCTCCTTAAAATAATCGGAGAGATTATAACCGACAATATTATGCCATGTTGTTTCGTTAACCCAATTCCCGTCCTTTCCTTTATAGCTGTTTGAAGTAGCCATTGTAAAAGTTGTAACGGAAACGTTTGTGGTTGTAAATCTGGTTTCGGCATCTTTCCCCAGATTGCCGATGAGCATTATTTTATTGAGAGAGAAAGCCATTTAGCCTCCGTATTATTATTTATTATTCTTAAGCTGGCAATGCCAGAATGAATGCGATTAATAGCAAAATTACAAAATTACAAGATTGCTTAGTTAGAAGCAGAATTACACCCTCGCAAAAATTTAATTTAACAATTCTTTTATATAAAACAAAATTTATTACAGGAAAAATCTTACTGGATTCTGGATACTTGATTCTGGATTCTGGATACTTGATTCTGGATTCTGGATAAGAATCGAGCATCAAGTAACAAGATCCTGCATCAAGTATCAAGTATCCTGCCTCAAGTATTCAAGTATCCTGCATCGAGTATCCAGCATCAAGTATCCAATATCCCGAATATATTATGGAAAGGCGGCTGCAGTGAGCCGCCTCAAAATTTTACAGGCTGTATGAAAGATCCAAAGCGAAAATATGGCTCATATTTTTATACGTGCCGTTAAATCCGAATTCAGAACCTGTAACTTTTCTATCCGCGAAAAGAAGAAGCAGGTAGCCGAAGTCTACACCGAATTTTTCGGTAAACATGTAACCAAAACCAACATTTAAACCAATCCTGTTTGCGTCGGGAAGAATCGGTTCGACATATTCGGTTTTAACAGGATTTTTATCAAAATAAACGCCTGCCCTTAAAGCGAAAGCATCGGATGTTTTATATTCTGCACCGCCTCTGATAATAAATGTATTCTTATAATTCCTTTCTGCACTTCTGACATTTTGAACCCCAGGTGTTGTCGGACTTAAATCATAAGTCTTGAATGTAATTTCCAGCTTATCGTAACTAGACCAGCCGACATATTGAAAATCTGCACCCAAGGTTAATTCGGGCGTAGGAGTTATACCAATACCGAAGGTAATATTCTGAGGAGTTGTTAACGGAGCCGTAATATCTCCATTAGGAAATGGGATATATACTTGCAGTAATGGATGTGTAAATCCTGCAGGATTACTTGTGGCTGTTCCATCAAAATCAAATTTTACTTCACTTCTATAGCTTAATCCCAGCTTTAATTGTTCTACTGGTTTGTACATTAATCCGGCATTAAATCCATAGCCCAATTTATTACCTTTCAGAGTAATTTCAACAGTCGGCTGCAGAGTAAGCGGATGGACGGTGTGATTTATTATCTTTACATCAGCATAAGCAATTACTGCACCCGCGCTTAATGAAAATTGATCTGAAAATTTATAAGCAACTACAGGAGTAAAGAAGAAGGAATTTATTCTGGTATCAACAGCCAACTGATTTCCCGCCCAATCGTCCGGCCATTTCGTTCCAAGACCGTATTGATTGTTTACACTCAATCCCACATACCAGTTTTCATCAAATTGGTGAGTAATATAAACATCGAATGGTGTAAATACCTGTTTTTCCATTTCCCATTCGGTTGTTGCAGGTGAAGGCCCGGTAAATTTTGTCGTAGGTGCAATTAGTGAAAGACCGGCTGTAAAATGAGTACCCTGCAGCTGAGTTATTCCGGCCGGATTAAAGAAAATTGCCGTAGGATTATTGGCAATACCTGTGAAGGCGTTAGCCATTGCAAGAGCTTTAGCCCCCTGTTCATTAATTTGAAATCCCCCTGCCATTGTAAGGTTGTACAAGGCAGCTAAAACGGTAATTAGTAATATTTTTTTCACTTTTTCTCCTTTTTTTATTTGGGTTAACTTGTTATCTATTTATAAATATGAATTTGGCGGAGAGCCAAAAAAGAATCCCCACGGGGAAAAAAATATGATGATTTTACAAAATGACATACTCAACAATCTAAATTTAAGCTAAAGAATTGATAAAAGGCAATAAAAGATTTTAAAAATTCATTCTAAGTAAGGGAATATAATTATTTAAAAAAGTTTTCATAAGATTGGCTCCGGATTTTACACTCTATTAACAGTTAATCTACATGAATCATAAAGTCTGAAAAGTCTCAAAAGAGATCATTAGAGATTCAGAAAAAATCGAAAAAGCCATATTAAATAAGTCAATAATAACTTTCTGAATGGCATAGACATTGGCAAAATATGCCTCAATCCACTAATTGCTGTTCAAGAAATTCTTCTCATCCTGGAATTACGATTCTTCAAGTGTTTGGTGATAACTCATAAACGTGAAAGGTAACAAAATATGAATACTGGCCAAATGCTGATTACAATTGGTGCAATGACCCTTCTTTCATCTGTACTGCTGAGAGTTAACAACAACTTTCTTTCTAATGGAGAAATATTGCTCAGCTCTAAATCTGAGCTCCTAGCAGTTTCACTTGCTACTTCGATTATAGAAGAAGCAAATAAGAGAGCATTCGACGAAAAGACAATCGGAAATTCAGCAACCAATCTGTCCGATCTTACCCCATCTTCCGATTTAAAATTTGATGCAGGTGAAACGATCAGCACCTTCGATGATTTTGATGATTATAATGGTTTTTTAAAAACAGTATCCGATCTTCCCTCCGCCGAATTCAAAGTCTCATGCAAAGTCACTTACATAAAAGTACAGGGGAATCAACTGGTTGAAACATATGACAGGGCATGGAATAAGAGATTAGTAGTAACAGTCAGCAGTCCTTCAATGACAGATACCATAAAAATGTCAACCGTTTTCAGCTACTGGTTTTTTAGATAGGAGGAAAAATGGGATTCAGTACAATATTGGATATCCTCGGTTCGATAGTTGTGGGCGGACTCTTATTGCTCATGCTTTTTAGAACCAACGATTCGGTTGCCGAAAATAATTATCAATTCCGGGGTGAACTAATTGCTCAGCAGAATCTTAAAACAGTTGTTTCAATACTCGAACATGATTTCAGGAAAATTGCTTATTGCAAAGATCCGGTAAAGCTTCCTGATCCGTCAAAGGCTATTCTCTTTGCAGATTCTTCGCAAATCAGATTCTTGACCGACGAAAATAATGATGGGAATGTGGATACAATGGATTATTATATCGGGTCAACTTCAGAACTTCCTTCCACACCAAATCCTAATGACAGGTTTTTTTACCGGGTAGCGAACAATGAAATACCTAAAGGCGTAAACCTTGGAATAACAAGGTTTAAATTAATTTATTTTAATGCATCCGGGGATACGATTAAAAATTTACCCGTGCCGATTCCAGGTGCAATCACTACAATGCAAATAGATATTGTTGTGGAAGATGTCTGGGGATATAATAAAAAATATTCATCCGCATTTTGGCAGCAGCTTCGGCTTGCAGCCCGCAACTTAAACAACAGATAGGAGAAGTTATTTATGTTCGGCAAAGCATCTATTTTACTGGTACTCGGCTTCAGTTTAATATTCCTGATAGCTCAGAGTAATTCCAATAGTATTTCTACAAATTCAGTCGAGAATGTGAGTGAATATTTTCTTGAAACAGAAGCACATAATCTCGCTATCAGTGGTGCAAATCTTGCTGCCAACGAAATGTTTGAAAATGCCGCCTGGACTGAGGGATTTGAAAATGTTGATATAGATGGGAAAACCCTCAATGTGACCGTCCAAACCATAGATGAAGAAAAAAATATTAAAAAAATTACAGCTACCGGAATCGTTGAAGATGTTTCTAAAACTGTAGAGGTAACTTTGCAGCCGAGTAAATTTTCAAAATTTGCCTATATGTCAATTTCAGATCCGACAAATTTATACTGGACGCACAGCGATACAATTTGGGGGCCTTTTCACCAGCAGAATAATATAAAAGCCAGCGGGCATCCGGTTTTTATGGGCAAGGTTACTACTAACGGAACCGTGGAATACCAAACTTCCAAAGCAGTCGACGAACCTGAATTCAACGGCGGGTTTCAGAATAATGTTAATCTTACTTTCCCTTCAGGCCAGATCACTAATCTCGAATCAAAAGCCGTTTTCGGCGGTAAGGTTTTTAATAACACCGTATCCGATACAATTTATTTAATATTTGCAGGGGAAAATATAAAATGGAAAAAAGGATTTGATAAACCTGAGACAATCGAAGAAGGTTTAGTAATGGCACCCAACGGCGTTATCTTTGGAAAAAATGTCATATTTAAAATTAAAGGAATTGTTACCGGACATTATACCGTTGCATCTAATAAAGATATTTATTTGGAAGATGATATAGTGTACAGCAATGACCCGAGGGTTGATCCTGCTTCCGACGATCTATTGGGAATTGCATCTTTAACTAATGTTAAGATTGCAAATACCCCGGCTAACCAGCATGATATTAATATCGACGCTTCAATTTACTGTGAACAAGGAGGATTCGGTGCAGGATGGAGCAGTTTCCCAATAAATAATGGAAAAATTAATTTATTGGGCGGGATTCAGAATTATAAAAGAGTTCAGATTGGTGTTATAGGAGGGTACGGTTTTTCAAGAAATTATAGGTATGATGAAAGATTGAGAATCCTTTTCCCTCCCTTCTACCCCGGAACCGAAAAATTTGAAATAATTTCCTGGTATGAATAAGACAAGCAGGGAGTATTGAGTAAGGAGTATGGAGTAGGAGCTTTGTCGTAAGATTGAATCCAAAATAAAAAAGAAATTGTACAGCTATATTCAGTCATCCCGAAAAGGGGGATTATCGTAGCCGATATTCCATACCTTTACCTGCGGTAATCACAACACGTTTTATGAAATCACAAATTACAAAAAACAAACCTGCTTGACGGCAAGCCAGGTAACAAATAATGTTCAATATTCAATAATCAACATTCAATTCTCAATCATACCGGGGGTAAGGGTTTGAGATTTCTAAATTGTAAATTGGATATTATTTGGAATTTGTGATTATATTGGAATTTTATTGTTACCAAGTTCATAGGAGCAAGGCAGGTGAAACGGGCTTCGTTACAGTAACCGAATTCCAAAGTTTAGTTCAGGTTTAGCCGGTTTATGGAGTATGGAATAGAGAGTGTTAGTGTATTTTTTCCGCCTATTCAATCATGAACAAAGTCACACCTTTTTCAACTGCAATCCCCTCCTTCACAAATATTTCTTTTATTTTTCCCTTCGCCGGTGAACGGAGCTCATTCTCCATTTTCATTGCTTCAAGGATTAAAACAGGTTCGCCGGCTTCAACTTCTTCACCGATCTTCTTTTTGAACTTTAAAATCAAACCGGGCATCGGGGATTTTATTTCCACATGATGATTACTATGTCCTGCCGATTCCATCATCATGGCTGCTTTTTCCTGTAATTCGGTTCTGACAATCACCTCAAATTGTCTCCCCTTCATCGCGACCAATAACTTTCCTTCGCTTAAGCTTTTTGTATAAACTTCATAAAATTTGTCTCCAAGCTTAAAAAGGAACAGGTTTGAATTCAGCGGCTGTAATTCAAAATTGAATTTCTTATCATTAAAAAGGAGATAATTACCTTCAACTTTGATCTTTTTTTTGAGATCATTTACCGAAATAATAAATTCATTCATAAATCAGGTCAGACCACCTGTTATTCTTAGGGGTTTTTATTTTATTCTTCGGAACCGAACCGGATTTCATTACCGCAGCAAACAGGGCGGCCACTTCATCCAGGTTTTCGCCGGAATCGGCAGCCGCCTGTTCGTTAAGCTCTGAAATATGTTTTTCTATAAAGTTAATATCATAGCTTCCGGATGTAAATAAATTATGATTCAATATTGAAACAAGAAACGGGATATTAGTAATTACTCCTGCAACCAGAAATTCAGACAATGCTGCGGCAGTTTTTTTAATTGCATTGCCGCGGTCCGGGGCATGACAAATCTGCTTTGCAATTAATGAATCATAATTGATTGATATAATTGAATGCAGGTTAAACCCGGAATCTACTCTTATATCCTTCCCGGAAGGTTCCCTGTAATAATAAATTTCACCTGCCGAGGGGAGAAAATTATTCAGGAAATCTTCGGCACAAATGCGGCATTCAATTGCATGTCCATTAATCTTTAAATCATCTTGGGCAAATGAAAGCCTATTTCCTGCCGCAATAGAGATCTGTTCTTTTACAAGATCGATCCCTGTTATCATTTCGGTCACAGGATGCTCCACCTGGATGCGGGTGTTCATCTCCAGGAAATAAAATTTTTTATCCTTGTCCATAAGAAATTCAATTGTACCTGCGTTGTAATACAGGCATGCTTTTGCAGCAAAGACAGCGGCTTCAGTAATTTTTGTTCTTGTTTTTCCGTCGACGGAAGATGAAGGCGCTTCTTCAATAATTTTCTGATACCGCCTTTGGGCAGAGCATTCCCTTTCGAAGAGGTGAGCATAGTTCCCATGCTTATCGGCAATTACCTGCACTTCAATATGCTTTGGAGATACAAAAAATTTTTCTATATAAATTTCGGGATTTCCGAAGGCGCTAAGCGCTTCCCTGGACGCTGATTCAAATGCAGGAAGGAAATCTTTTTCCGAGAAAACTTTTTTCATTCCTTTGCCTCCTCCTCCGCCTCCTGCCTTTAATATTACAGGGTAGCCGATTTCTTCAGCGGATTTTTTCCCTTCTTTTTCGGATGAGACCGGTTTTAATGTACCGGGTACAATTGGAATACCGTTCTCCCTCATTAAATTTCTTGCTGCAATTTTATTTCCCATCATAGCAGCAGATTTTGAAGAAGGCCCGATGAAAGTAATTTTCTCATCCTCAAGCATTTTAATGAATTCGGGATTTTCGGAAAGGAAACCGTAGCCGGGATGAATTGCATCGGCTTCAATTTCCTTTGCAAGAAGGATTATTTTTTCTTTATCAAGATAAGATTGTGAAGATTGCGCGGGACCGATACTGTATGCTTCATCGGCAAGCCTGATATGAAGGGAAGTCCGATCCGCTTCAGAGTAAACGGCTGCAGTTTTAATACCCAATTCCCTGCAGGCCCGTATCACACGAACAGCGATTTCACCCCTGTTGGCTATCAGGATTTTTTTAAACATTGTTAAACTGTCAAATTGCTAAATTGTTAAATTGGTGAATTGTTATATGGTTAAATTGTTATCTATAGAAATAATGGAAAAAGATAACTATTATTTTATCGTATGCTGCTTTATTAACCAGTGTTCGAGGTCAAGAAAATAATTTTATCGGAAATATTAAAAATGAAGATTTTAGAAGCTTCTTAAGAGGATTTCATGAAGTTCAATTTCCATATAATTTCTAATTTCGATAATAACAGAGAATTTAGCAATATAACAATCTGACAATTCAGCAATTAGGCAAATAAGCAATTATTTCAGCTCTACAATTGTTATTCCGTCTCCTCCGAATTCAATAGGAGCAAAATAGAAATTCTTAACTTTATCATACTTTTTCAAAATATCATTGACCATTTTCTTAAGTGCGCCGGTTCCTTTACCGTGAAGAATTTCAATCCTTTCCAGTCCTGCAGAGTAAGCTTCGTCTAAAAATTTTACCACTTTAAATTCGGCTTCATCGGCTCTTTCCCCTCTAATATCAAGCCTCATTTTCGGAACGGCAATTTCGTAATTTGAATACCTGCTTACCTCGGCTTTTTCTTTTTTTGCTTTGAGTAATTCATTCAGCGGGACCTTCATTTTTATAGTCCCGGTTTTTACCATGGCACTGTTCTTTTCTTCATTAAGCTCAATTACTTCCCCGGTAGCGGCGGTATTTCTTATTGAAACAAAATCGCCCAATTTAATAAGGACTTTTTCTTCTTCGGCTTCCTCTGCCTTTCCGATTCTTTCAATAATAAATTTCCTATTTTCCTCTTTCAACTCTGAAATTGCTTTTTGCGATTCCTTAATTGTTTCCTTGTCAGCTTTAGATTCCTTAAGATCCTTTATAACCTTTTCAAATTTTTTATTTATTCCCCGGAGATATTCATCGGCTTCCGCTTTGGTTCTCTTAAGAATTTCTCTCTTTTCTTTATTCAGCTTATCCAAATTCTGCTTGTACACATTGGATAATCCGGCGAGCCTTGCATTCTCAATTTCAGCCTGTTTCAGCTTTGCTTCAACCTGGCGTGATTTTGTTTCAAGATCCACTAAAAAATCTTCGACTTTATGCCTGTCGGAATCGAGATACTGAGAAGCAAGGTTCAGCAAATCTTCTTCAAGCCCGATTCTTTTTGCAACTTCAAATGCATAGCTTGAACCCGGGATTCCCTGCTTAAAAACATAAGCAGGCTTCAAATTTTCAGTATCGAATTCCATTGCAGCATTCTCAAATCCTTCGAGCTCATTGGCAATTAATTTTAAGCTTCCGTGATGAGTGGTTGCAATTACGACCGCGCCTTTATCTCTAAGCTGAATCAATACAGCAGCGGCTAAGGCCGAACCTTCGGCAGGATCGGTGCCCGTCCCGATTTCATCCAAAAGAACCAGGGTTCCCTGACCGGCATTCCTCAGGATATTATTAATATTGGAAAGATGCGAACTGAATGTTGAAAGATCATCTTCAAGAGACTGCTCATCGCCGATATCCATCAGAATATTATTCATGATGTGCATGTTTGAATCAGGGCTGATAGGAATATGGATTCCCGATTGAAATAAAGAAAATAAAAGTCCGATACTTTTTAAAACGACAGTTTTCCCGCCTGCATTTGGTCCGGTGATTAAGATTACTTTTTC
>DATKLQ010000608.1:0-6395 GCA_035542335.1 Ignavibacteriaceae bacterium
TTGGGAAAATTTTGAGAAAGAGAAAATTGAAGCGGAAGATTTATCGATGATTGAACTACATTCGGATTTATGCTGCCGTTATAGAAGCACCCGCTTAGAAAAACCAAAGCTGAATTTTCGGAAGTTTCACCTTCATTGCATGCCCAAGAACCCAGCCCGCATTCGTAACGATCTATATAACATTTTGCACTTGGAGTACCTGCCGCTATAACCTCAGCCAATAAAACATCGGCACCATCAATTTTAGAATTCGGCCCTCCTGCCATCCAGCCCGGAATAGCCTTTCCGTAAGCAGAATAAATCCAATTATAAGGATGCATCATTGGATTGCTGCCGTGGGACATGACGAACGACTTGTTTAGACTGTTTAATCCCAGTATGTAGTTAAGCTGCCTCAGGGCAGCATCTTTATAGCCGGAATTTCCTGTAATCTGATATCCTAACAGGAGACAGTCTGCTTTGCTCATAACATATTCATTCGACTCCCACCAGTATTCCCATGACTGCAGAGCCACACCGTAGCCGCTGCTCTCAGAGATTCCCTCAATTGAATTACATAAAGCAATTATTTTGTTCTTAATTTTATTTTTCAGGGAAGCATCACTGTATTGATCATAATAAAGAGCTAAATACCCGAACAACTGAGGATCTTCCCATCCAATGTGGGTCAATGATACAGCATCAATGCCCGAAGAAAACTCCGATCGTAGAGTGGTGCTGTTTAAACTTCTACCCATTTCTCCCAGGGCCCATAAATATTCCTGCTTCGGATCAGAATCTATATAATAAGGATCGCTCTGTCCGGTATTCTTGTTATTCTTTACCCATGTCCAGGATTTTTGAGCAGCATCAAGGCATATATCGGCAAAAGAGGGATCAATATCCTTAAAAACCCTGGCAGCTTGCGACATAACTGCAGCTAAATCGGCTGCATCTATTGTAGAAGGAATCTGCGGCTGATCACTCTTCTGGAATTCTACAAACCGCAGGTCATTGAATGGATCCTGATCGGGCAGGGGCTCGGGACAATAATAAAGGTTCGGTTCACTGTCGGCTTTATGATAAACTGTTCCGTCATCCTTCTGCATTTTGAGCAGCCAGGTAAGCCCCCATTTTGCTTCATTTAAAAGATCGGATATTCCGTTTCCGGATTCCGGTATATTATTATCCAAATTTTGAAGTGCATCTCCTCTCAGCTCATAAAGCCAAAGCATGTATGCAACACTGATTGCAGTTTCATTGACATATTTCCCTTTATCGCTTGCATTATGCCATCCTCCTGAAGCATCAATGCTGTCCGAAGTTCCGCGTATTTTTGCATCATTAATATGGCAGGCAGGCCTGTTGATCCCGGTTACCGGATCATCCTCTGCGATACCGCATCTTATCAAATAAAAACATCTTAATGCATCTTTAAAAAGTCTTTCATAAGGATTATCTTCAATTTTAAATTCATAACTCTCCTTACCATTAATTTTTATCTTGTAAGTGCCGGGAATTGCTAACGATGAAAAATCAATCTTCCAGACAAATTCTCCGGAAGAAGCAACGTCGTTCACAGGAGATCCGGACAGAGTTCCGGAATAAACCGTATCTTCAGACAAATCAACTATAAAAAATTCATCACCTGCCGAAGCAGTCTCCGAAGCAACGCAAAAATATTTTTTTTCCCCGGGAAGATACCCGATTTGATTCACCTTAGGTTCTAAAAGGATGATGTTGGGATCAGGCAGCTCGTGTGCTTCCGATTCAAGAAAAAATTCAATATCATCGATCCAGATTTCCCCGCTCATGCCGAAAGCGCCGAATGCCTGAAATCCCACGGCATATATGGTTGAAGGATCCCATGATCGTCTTGTTCCCCATGTTTGTGCAAATTCCGAAAAAGGGAGTTCATATAGTTTCCATTCATCCGTCAGGTTAATTGCTTTGAGGTAGTGATTATTTTCAGTCCGTGTGGAGTCTGTAGGAAGTGTAACTTCAAATCTGCCTTTACCTTTAGCATAAAATCTAATTCCAAAATACTGACTCAAATTCACTCCGCTCCATGTAGAATTTAAACCGGTTTGGGCGCCTGCATAAAGGCCCGAACTCTTACCATATGTCCATTCAAATAATCTGCAATATGATCCGGTATAGCCGGGAGAATAATCCGGAGTAAAACCAGCTGAAGAAGATCCATCTTTATACGTCATCCATGTCCCGCCCAGAGAGTTAAAAGTAGTTCCTGTTTCGGAATCATCGACTTGAAGAGAACCGTAAACATTTAATGAAGAAAAAAATAAGATTATTGTAAGAAGATTTTTCATTTACAGCTATTCCCTTAATTAACTAGAATTTCCTTTTTTATTTTAAATAGATCATTTGGAGAAATTAAATTGATTGCATTTAATTAGGAGAAGGAGATTCCCGATGAGCATTAAATTCAGCTTCATAATTATCAAATCTTTTTCTTTTTTGACAAAAAAACTTTAATTAATTTTTCTATTTTATTTGCGGGTTATTCATAAAACAAGGAGGAGTTCCCCTGGTTTATATAATCCCTGTAAAATAATTTATTATAAAATAACATTAAACTTTTAGTTTCAAATTAACAACAAAATTTTTCTAAAAACTTCTTTTTTGCAGAACTTCAATCAATAAAGTTCTTTACCTCTATTATTTTAAAAGAACTAATTTCTTTACTTGAATAAAGCTTCCGGCTTTTAATTGATAGAAATATATTCCGCTTGAAAGATTGGCGCCGTTAAATTCAACTTCGTATTCACCGGCTACTTTTTCATCATTTACTAGAGTTGACACTTCCCTGCCGAGCATATCGTAAACTACCAGAGTTACAAACTGCCTACCTGTCCCGTTTGCGGGACTGCCTACTGCATACCGGATCTTAGTGCTTGGGTTGAAAGGATTGGGATAATTCTGTGAAAGTGAAAACGACAATATACCCTGGTTCATTTTTTCTTCAATATTGGTAATGGAAGTTAGGTAATGGAGCACTGTCATTCCGTCGCCGGCGACCCAAATATGCAGAAGGTTATCTTTTTTGTATGATGCAAAACTATGTAATGGTTTTCCAGTGTAAGTTGGATTATCATAAACAAAATTGTCCCATTGCCTAAATCGGAGCAGACTTCCTTCATAACCGGCAACAAGTATATTGAAACTCCCGTTATTATAAATAAGAACATCTTCGGGTTGAAAAGAATAAGGCTTATCAATTGTTGTCCAGGTAGATCCGCCGTCAGTAGTACAAACCATCTCTTTAAATTGTCCGCCCCATATTGACAGCCACCCGTATAATGAATCTGCGAAATCAAAAGCAGTATAAGAACCATCGATTTCAAATAATTTCCAGGTTTTTGCGGTATCCTTCGACAGCCAAACGCCATATTGATTAGCAAACCATAAATGCCCTGGATCTGTAAATTTCATTTTATTAAATGAGCTCACCAGCTGTCCATTATTTATCGGATAATCCTTCCAGCTAATTCCGCCGTCTGTTGTTACATTACATGTGTATGGATCATAAAGAATCCCTACAAAATTATCATAGAATACTACCCCTTCACCAGCAGCAATTAAGGGAACAGGAGACCAGGTATTTCCACCGTCGGTGGTTTTATAAAGTGAATTTCCGACTGCCCAGGCATTTAATGAATCCAGCATATCCAACCCGGAGAAATATTCTAGCGGAGAATCATAAATTACCTGCCAGCTATATCCGCCATCTAAAGTTTTATAAATGAAGTTATCGCCAACGCCCATTCCAATATTTTCATTTACAAAATCTAATTTCCGAATATTGCCCTTTACAGATTTGCTGACCCTTTCCCAATTAACTCCGCCATTTGTAGTAGACCAAAAATCATAGCTGGTTGAATCATAACCAGCCAGAAACCCTCTCATTGGAGATGTAAATTTTATTTTAAATGGATAATCATATGACTGCCCTACCTGAACAAAATCCCAGTCAATTCCGCCATTTGCAGAATAAATCACTCTTCCATTACCATCTGCGGCATAAACATTTAAACCATCGGGAGATGAGACGGATTTAATCGGGAATCCCTGTACAGAATCAGAATATTGTAATACCCATGAAGCTCCTCCATCTGTAGTTTTATAAATTCTATCCAGCTCGGCTCCCAGCCATCCAACGGAATCATTATAAAATGAAAAGGTCTGTGATGAATAAGGAAGGCCGCACCATAAGGTATCCCATGTTTCTCCCAGATCATCGCTTTTAAGGATAAAAGAAACTGAATCGGATATTACTCCGGCATTTTTGGCATGCCAGCTGGAACCAAGTGCTAATATTCTTCCGTTAGGTAATCTTTGAAACTGCAATATATCTCCGTAAGAGACACCCACATCAATATCAAAAAAATGAGGCATGCGGTACATTTCATTCCAATCTCCGAAAAAATTATCCAGTCTATAAATTACACCTTCGTAAATAGATGATTTCAAAACAACTGATCGTGATAACGGAATGAATGTTAATGCGTCACCCATATATGCACTTCCCTTGTCCCAGTGTAATCCCCCATCAGTAGTAAAAATGAAGCTAACATCATCTCCTATATAAGAATAGGGCGATATAGCAAATCCGTTCTGATTATCTATAAATTTAATTTCAGAAAAAATATTTCTTTGATAATGAGCTTTTATTTTCCAGGTACTTCCGCCATCTGTAGTCATTAAAACACTGCCGCCGCTATTCACAATAAAACCTGTTGATTCATTTAAAAATATGACATCATTAATTTGATCAGAAGGGATATCAGGATATCTTAGTTCCCATTGTGAAAAGGAAACTTTAAATGCAAGAATAATAATGAACAAGAGCATTTTACTTTTCATTTTAATCTCCCATTTATTTTAAAAGAACCAATTTCTTTGTTTGAATAAAGTTTCCCGCTTTTAATTGATAGAAATAAATTCCGCTGGAAAGATTGGCGCCTGAAGCGGATCCGGCTTTGGCGGAAAATTCAACTTCATAGTGTCCCGCCTGTTCTTCTTCATTTACAAGAGTTGTTATTTCCCTGCCGAGTAAGTCATAAATCTTTAAAGTTACAAATTGCCTGCTGGCTAATGTATATAGGATTTTGGTGCTTGGGTTGAAAGGATTAGGATAATTTTGAGATAAGGAAAAAGCTTTGGGCGATAAATCTCTCTTAACTTCGCCTAAAGGATCTATTCTTTTTACACCGAATAAATTCACTCTGCCGTCTAAGCTATCCGACCAGGCTGTATAGGAAATAACACCCTCATAGGTACTGCTTATTGGTCCAATCCCAGGTTTCGGATCAGTAACTTTTGTAAATACGTCTAAATAAGGTTCGAAATAATAATCACTAATGCTAGTTCTTACAAAGGTGGAATCCTTTCTGGTAAATTTAAAACAGCTGGGCATCCAGCTTTCAAATGTATTTCTGCTCGATCTTTTCGTCACTATTTCAAAGAAGTAAGCGGTAAAGTCTGAAGTTCCCAGTGATGTATCTTCCGTGAGTTCTTCAGGCAAGGTATTTGTCCCGAAATTCTCGGTGGGAATTAAAAATACCTTCTTCTTTCCACCGGAAAAACCTTCAAAAGATAATGTTGTACTGCCAAAATTAAGATTTAAAAATTTCGGCTTTGTTCCGGGTATTGAATCATAAACTCCATTTATATTACTCCATAAAGTATCGTCAATATTTTTTTCACGAAACACTATTCTTGGAAGCACTCCCTCTTTATGTTCAACTGAAGCAATATATTCTTTGTTATAAAAAGAAAATGAAACCGTACCTGCAGGATTTGAATATTTTATTGAATCATTTCCTTCAAAGATCAATTCATTTTTTACAGACGAATCCGCACTGTTTTTTGAATAAAGATAAACCGAGTTCCCTTTTGAGTATAATATCTGTAATGGTAAATCCCAGTATGCATATTGATTTTGTACGAAGGAGGGATCCTGCTCATCTTCCTGAGAGGAAAATAAAGAATTCGGAGGCAGCCATCCGGTTCCGCTGTCTAATGAAAATACAATATCCCAATTGCCATTTTGATTAGTTTCCCATAACAATAATTTAGAGCGATCATATTCTCCTCCCTCAATAAATTTAGCAACAGCATTTTTATTAATAAAACCGGAATCACTAATTTGTCTTAGCTGATAAAAACTATCCAGTTCTGTATCATATGTCATCGAATAAATCGATATTGCCGAATCATTATTTATTCCTTCAAAAAAAATCTCGGAAGGTGTTAAGTACCAGGGTAAATTGGCTGGATATTGGAGGAATACAGGATTTCTCGAATCGAAATTGAAGTTGGTAATTTGCTTAATCTGATAAGTCTGAGAAAGGATAACTGAAGATAAAATAAATACCGAGAAGGAAGTAATGATT
>DATKLQ010000609.1:0-3463 GCA_035542335.1 Ignavibacteriaceae bacterium
AGAATTTAAAAGAGTAGATGATGATTATCTTGTTTCAAGCAATAAGTATAACAGTTTTAAAGAAGAAAGCAATAATGTCCGGCAAAATTCATTCGAACAAAGAATAAATCGGGTTGGAAGTTCACAAGATGCAAGATCCGGTCCGGGAAGTAATGAAAAAGCTTATAAGCATAAGCTTTTAACGGTAATGTTTACGGATATCAAAGATTATTCAAAAAAGATGAACCTCGATGAAAGATCGGCAATTGAAATGCTCGAAATGCATAACAGGATGCTGGATTCTGCCATAAAAAACTTTAACGGCATTGTAATAGAAACAATCGGCGATTCGTTCCTAGCATCTTTTGAGAGTGCCGCTGCAGCCGCCGAATGTGCCGTTAAAATCCAGCGCAGCTTTGCAGATTATAATACAGGCAAGTCACCAGATGAAAAGATCGAATTAAGGATAAGTCTTCATTTGGGAGATGTAGTTCAGTTCGGGGAAGGATTAAAAGGAGATGTAATTAATGTAGCGGCACGTATACAGGAATTAACCTCGGCAGGAGATATTTATATTTCACAGAGTGTTTACAATACAATAAAAAGCAAAACTCATTTCCTCTTTCAGGAACTCGGCACATATTCAATTAAAAACATAAGGGAACCGGTCACACTTTATAAGATTCTTCCTTAAAGCACATTTGATAATTCCCATGCTATCTGCAAATTTGGGAATACTTAAATTTACTTTTTGAAATATGAGTACAAAAATCAAAGCGATAGTGATTGATGACGAGCGTCTGGCCAGGGATATTATAAAAAAATATCTTTCCGAAAACCATGAAATCGATGTAATTGCAGAAGGCTCCAATGGTTTTGAAGGAATAAAAAAAATTAATGAGCTGAAGCCGGACATTGTTTTTCTTGACGTCCAGATGCCTAAAATAAACGGCTTTGAAATGCTCGAGCTTATTGACGAACCTCCCGTTATAATATTTTCAACTGCTTATGATCAATATGCTTTAAAAGCTTTCCAGGTAAATGCAGCCGACTACCTCCTTAAACCTTATTCAAAGGAGAGGTTTAATGAAGCTCTCAAAAAAGCCGCCGCCTCGATCGATGATAAAAGAAAGAAGCAGTCACTTTTAAAAAATTTAATCGAGCACAGGGAGAATTCGACCGAATACCTGGATAGAGTATTAGTTAAAGCAGGCCCGAAAATTTCCATAATCCCTGCAGAAACAATTAAATGGATTGAAGCAAAAGATGATTACGTTATGATTCATTCGGCAGGAGGTAAATTCCTCAAGCAGAAAACCATGAAATTTTTTGAGGAGCGCCTGAACCCGAAGGACTTCATAAGGATTCACCGTTCATTTATAGCAGCCGTAAAGGAGATTAAGAAGATCGAGCTTGTGGAAAAGGAATCCTACCAGGTTATATTGCAGAATGATGAACGCCTGCCTGTAAGCAAAAGCGGCTACGATAAGCTTAAGGGACGGTTAACTTTCTGACAATTGTTGATCAAAATATGCCGGAATTAATTATAAATTCCAGTCAAATTTTTTTTTTCAATTAATTCTTGATCTTCGGTGAAATCAATATTTAAAGGAGTTTTTACGGCAAAAAAACCAATTATAAAGTTCACAGCAGAAGTCGCTATAAAAACTAGACCCAATATTTCTAACACATTCATATCGTACCTCAACAGATTAAATTACTAGTCACTTACAAATTAAAAATTTCATTAAAATTTGCAAATCCAGAAAATTTTACATAAAAATAACTAGGCTGAATGCAATTCATGGATTAATTAAATAATTTAGTTGACCTTTGTTGATTCTTTTCTTCTTATTATCAAATAAAGAGAAATTACGACTACACTTATAATTAAAGTAGCTGCCCCGAGTCCAAATCTCCGGAAATAATATTCATCTATTGCATCATCGGCTTCTTTTATTATTTCACCGGATACTTTCAATCCTTTATCAACAGCTGCCTCGCGAAATTTATTTTCATTAAATGAATGAATTACCGTTCTCAATTCCAATTTCGCCTGGCGGACATCCCGAAGCTTAAACTTTGCTTCGCTCACTTCCATTCCTTTTTGCTCAGCATCTTCAATTAATGAAATGGCACGTTTTTCCTCAAAGCTTAAACTATCCATCAGCCGCCGCATTATTTTTGCCGAATTATATCCCTTCACTTCCACATTTTCAGTATGACACTTGGAACAGACAGCTTTATTATCTACTCCCAGTAATTTTTCCGACGAATTAACTATTGCATGATTTCCATGGCAGGTTTCGCATTCCGGGAGATTTCTGGAATCAAAGGCTTTTTTATGGGGACTTGAAGAAAATAATTCTGCATTAAGTACATGACATGTCCCGCATACTGAAGAGATGGATTCGATCCCGGGAGGTATTGCACCATGGTTACCATGACAGTCATTGCATGCAGGTGCATTTAAATCATTTTTTTGAAGCAGTGCAATACCATGCACACTTGATGAGTACTTTTCGAATTGATCTGTTGGGATTTTGAATTCCTTCATATATTCCTTATCGCTATGGCATGAAGCGCATGTGCCCGGTATATGTGCAGCATATACTTTAGAATTCACATCTTCGGCGGGTTTTATATCATGGCTTCCATGACAGCTAACGCATTCAGCTGCCTTTACGTTCCCTTTCGCATTGAGAATTCCATGAATGCTTGTACGGTACTTTTCCAATTGATCGATCGGAAGGGACGGATTATACTTTCTCATATAAACCGAATTGCTGTGGCACTTGGAGCAAGTATTAATAATGTTAAGAGCATAAACGGGGGAAAGAATATTCTTCACATGAACAATTCCATGAGCATTATGACAAGTAATGCACTGAACAATTCTTTCATTACCGCTGATGGAAATTTTACCGTGAACACTGGATTCTAGTAGCGAATATTGATCAACAGGTAAATCCGATCCGTATCTTTTCATGATTTCCCGGCTGGAATGGCATCTGGCGCAGACATCCGATATTAAATTTCCCTTTGGCACCCCGATAAAATTTTTAGTCCCCATGGCAATTTCCTGATCATCGCTATTTTTATCACCGCCATGACAATCAGCGCATGAGATTCCTTTTTTAAAATGTATATCCTCTTTAAATTTTGCAGCTGCCTCATCGCCGATAGCTTCATGGCAGGATATACATTCATCATTCGCGGCAAAAATGTTATTACAGAAGGCTGAAAAAAATATTATTAGCATGATTATTTTCATGACAGCCATCCCAAAATTGTCAGAATAATAATAAAAATTACCGCAAACAGTCCGAAATAGGAAATTATAAGATTTCTTTCACCCTTTGAACTCTTTTTATCCCAGAAAGGAATAAGCAGCCATAAAATTCCGGCGGCTGAAAACAATAGAACACCGGCGGTTTCACCTTCAACAAAGAATATATGAGCAGGAAAATATTTTAAACTCTGG
>DATKLQ010000610.1:0-5870 GCA_035542335.1 Ignavibacteriaceae bacterium
CGAGATCTTCGGCTTTTAAACTAAAAATCAGCTGAAAGAATTCCCCAGCAGAAGGCCCGGATCTATCGAGGTATATTTCGGCTTTATTTACTTTATCCTCATAACCGTTGAGGTAAGCACGTTTAAAAGGTATATAATTAAAACTATAGAAAGACTTGTACTTTAACTTTGTGAGTTCAATATTCTCTTCGGAAATAAAATATACTTCCAGGCGGTCAGCATTAATATAACTGTTCGCCACAACTAAGGAAACTTCAAAAGAGGAGTTTACAGGGATGAATTCAGGAAAATGAAACCTGTAATTTTTTTCACCGACTTGCGTAAAAACAGTGCCGGGGAAAAATAATAACAGTAATAAATAGTAAAAATTATTCATAAAATTCCGTTGACAATACTAGGAATTTACCGGAACAACGAAGTTCTTTTTAGGTGCCCTCGATAGAATACATAAATCCTGCACTTGTCTTATCGGAACAAACTAATCATATCCTGATTAATTAAAATTCGCATATACTCAAAAAGGATAAAACCGTCCTCATCTTTATTAAAAAGTAGTAATTTGAATTACTATTGTCAAACCTCAATTAATTGAAAATCCTGTTTTTTGCGATATTTATCGGGAATTTGCTTCTTTTCAATAGATCAGAATGAAAAATTATTTTATAATAGATTCTAATTCAAATGATTATATGACTGATTGCTAATTATAACTTTGGTTAAAGAATTTTCCTCCAAGACCTCGTTAGCTATTTCAAGAATTTCTCCCGAAGAAACAGCATCAATTTTGGAGATCATCTCTTCGATGGAGATTAATCTATTAAAATAAAGTTCAGAGTTTGCTATTCTGAACATCCTTGCGGTAGTGCTCTCAAGATTTAAAAGCATTCCGCCTTTCAGGTACTCCTTCGCCTTTTTTAATTCCCGGTCCGAAACCTTTTTCTCACGAATTTTCCTCAGTTCCCTGAACAAAATATGTAGTGCTTTTTCCGCCTGCTTTTCATTTGTCGAGAGGTAAATTCCGAATGAAGAAACATCGTAAAATGAATTGAGGAATGAATTAAGCTGGTATGCAATTCCGTTTTTTTCTCTGATCGATTGGAACAGCCGGGAGCTGCTCCCTTCGCCAAGGATATGAGAAAGAATATTCAAAGGTATTCTCTCTTTATCTTTATGCCCGTATGAAGCTTTGCCGACAACAATATGAACCTGCTGAATTTCTTTTGCGGTAAACCTGCTCGGAGCTGCGGTCGGTAAAACCCATTTTCTCTTTTGAGTCTTTTGTCCGAGATCCTTAGTGAAATATTTTTCGGTGAGTCTGATTAGATTGTCATGATTAATAGAACCTGAAGCCGCTATAGTAAGGTTATTGAAGCCGTATTTTTCATCGATAAAAGTAAAAAAATCTTTTTGGGTAAAATTCCTGATATTCTGCTCTACCCCGATTATCGGCAAGCCAAGGGGATTTCCATCATAAATTGTTTCTTCGAATTTATCGAAGATGAGCTCTTCGGGATTATCATTTATATCGAGAAGTTCATCGATAATTACCCCGGCCTCTTTCCGGATCTCGGCCTGCCTGAATGATGAATTCTGGATCATATCTGAAATTACATTGAATGTGCGCCGAAGATGCCGGGCTAGTCCTCTTCCGTAATAGCATGTATGCTCCTTGGAAGTGAATGCGTTAAGGTAGCCGCCGTAACCTTCAATTTCTTCGGCAATTTTTTTAGCGGAGCGTTTTTTGGTCCCTTTGAAAAGCATATGCTCGATAAAATGGGTGATGCCGTTATTCTTTTCGCTTTCATCCCTGGATCCTACATTGAACCAGAAACCTATTGAAAAAGACTGCACATGCGGGATAAATTCCGAAACAATTTTAAGTCCCGAAGGAAGTATTGTTTTATTATAATTAGACAAGTTGATATTCAATGTTATAAATAAGGGAGCAAAATATAGAAAAACGGAATAGGTTAATCAAGGAAAGGATTTTTAGTCCGGAATGTTCTTGGGCACATATAGGCTTTTTTTTGATCTAAGTGGAAATTATTTTACGGGAGCATGAATATTTTTTTCCAAATATTTTCTGTAAAAGCTAGAGATATTAATATATGCTTTGCTTAGAATTTCTTCATTAGGCAGGAAAACAACTCTGAAATGCTGGGTGCCGGGTACTTGCCCGAATCCGCTGCCCGGTACAACTACTACACCGGTTTCTTTAATTAATTCAGACACAAAATGAGTGTCTTCCTGCTCCATGTGCAGCCTGGGGAATGCATAAAAAGCACCCTCCGGTTTTACACAGCTGATTCCCGGAATAGAGTCCAGCATCCTTACGGTTATATCTCTTCTTGCAGTTAATTTTTTCCTAGCTTCAATTAAATGAGATTGATCCCCCTCCAGAGCAATTTTAATCGCATATTGTTCGGGATGATTTGCAGAAAGGCGCGCACGCAGAATTTTATTGACCGCTTCAATATAGCTTTTCAATATTGAATATTTCCCGCTTATTATTCCCCAACCGATCCTGAAACCCGGCGCAAAATAATTTTTTGAAAGACCTCCAAATGTAACGCATGAAACATCCTGATTTAAAGAAGCTATTGATATATGATTTCTTCCGTCGAATAAAAGCTTATCATAAATCTCATCGGCAAAGATCATGAGGTTATGCACCAGGGCCAGTTCGGCTATTTTTTTCAGGGTATCTATTTTATATAATGAACCGGTGGGATTATTGGGATTAATTAAAATTATGCCGCGGGTATCCTTATTTATTTTGCTTTTTATATCTTCAACATCAGGCTGCCAGCCGTTATTTTCATCCAGGTAATAAGGATTTTCCATAGTCCTCAGCTTGCTGGCTATAGCAGTATACAAGGGATATCCCGGAGTCGGAGTTAAAATATTTTCTCCTTCATTAACCAGCGCAGTAAGGCAGATATCTATTGCTTCGCTTGCACCGGTGGTAATAAAAACATCCTGAACATTGCTGATGTTTTTTTTGCCTGCTTCCGCTTTGACGGCTTCAACAGCCTCTGGAATCCCGGAAGAAGGTGCATACCCGTTTTTATTTTCCAGCATTGCCCTAAAGGTGGTTTCAACTATGTGCCTGGGTGTTATAAAATCAAAAAGATTCGGATCCCCGATGTTAAGATAAAGCATTTCCTTACCGCTTTTAGCAGCCTGGCCGGCTAGGACCACAATATCCCTAACGGCATACTTGATATTTTCAGTGCGACCAGCAGGTTTTATTTCCTTTTGGGTATGCATAACCGGATTAAAATTCCTCTTAAATTTATTTATAAACTTACGCCATTTGGATTTTACTATCAATCTATAAATAATATACGATTCATTAAATAAATCAAAATTTACTATTAATTCTTTGTAAGTAATAAATCACTTTAGGCAAGTAATTTTAACCTAAAATCAAAACAATTACTGAATGAAAAATCATCCTTTTCAGCTTTCTTAAAAGAAATTTAATCGCGAAAAAAGTATTTCACCCTGTTCAAAGTAATTTTTACCTTTTCATCATTTTTAGAAGAAAAAGGAGCGCTGAGCAAACATTTAAGTGCAAGTACACAACGGCAATTCCTAAAGAAATGATAAAAAAAAATATGAATGGTATTAAAGTTGTTAAGTATATATAAAAATTTTATTTATTAGCAATTTGAAGGGAATTCGGTTTGGCCACAAGCAATAAATCATCCGATAAAGAGTTAATGCTGGAAATAGCAAACTTTGATTCAAATGCGTTCGGTTATCTCTACGACCGGTACTCGGCATTACTCTATACTTTAATTAAGAAAATTGTTGGAGATCAAAAAACAGCGGAAGATACCCTCTCCAATACTTTCTTAATAATGTGGAAAAGAGCTCACCAGTTTGATCCGAAAATCAACAATGTTTACGCCTGGCTGATGCTTTTAACCCGGAATAAAGCTATTGACGTGCTGAAAAGAAAAAGAGGAGACCACGGGCTTCCCGAATACACCGAAGAATATGAAATGAAAGAGATTGTGCCGAAATTATCGCCGGAAATCGGGGCAATGGAGCTGGAAAATGCTATGAAAATGAATGATAAGATAAAAGGAATAATAAACAGTCTTACCGATGCACAAAAATTGGTTTTAGATTTATCCTATTATGAAGGATTGGGCGACAAAGGAATATCCGGAAAATTAAAAATCCCTGCTTCAACTGTAAAGATTAAACTGCAGTCAACTATGGGGATTCTTATGCAGAAACTAACAAATTAAAGAAAAAAAAATGGAAAAAGAAAAAGCATTAGAGTTAATAAAACTCGAAGTACTAGGCTGCCTTGATGCACAGGATGCATCTGCACTTTCAGTTTCGAAGCAAACCGATAAATATTTTCCATGGAAGGGTCTTGGTGAATATCAAAACCTGATAGCACTGCTGCCTATTTCTTTAACTCTTGAGCAGGCACCGGCAAATTTAAAGGAATCAATAGTTCAGAAGATTGTCAAGGTAAAGGAAGAGATAGAAAGCAGGAAGCCTAAGCCCGTAGTTAAGGAAGAGCGGGAAATTGAATTGAAAGAGCCGGAGAAAACGCCTGAACCAAAGCCCTTTTCAGGTCCCATACCATTTAAAGATCCCGATCTGGCTCCGCCGCCCCCGCCTGTCAGCAAGGAAAGAACAACCCAGCCTGCTAAAGAAAAAGAGACGAAGATTGAACCCATCCCGATTGTTCATAAGGAAAGGGAGCACAATGAGAGAGTAAATAAGGAACCAGTAAAGCCGTTAAGAGAGGAAGAAGAAGAACCAGTAAAAACAGCGTCTTCAAAGAAAACAATGTTGATGGCAGCAGCAGGAGTATTTGTAATAGTTGCCGGAATTTTTGCTTACCTGAACTTTTCGGGAGGTAAAACCCAGGAGAGCCAAAGTAATCTTACAAAGAATGTTGTTAAAGCGCCTCCTCAAAATTTAAGCAGCACAGAAAATATAAACCAGACTCAGAATGTTGTTCCGGTAAAAGAGGAGACCAAAACAGTGCAGAAAAATGAACAGCCGCCTCTTCCGAAAGCCCCGTCGCCTATTGAAGCCCCGATTAGCGCACTTGAAGAATACAAGAAGAAGGAAGTTAAAAAAGAGACTGAAGAAGTTAAAAAACCTGAAATTAAACAGCCGGTTGTAGAAACAAAAAAAGAAGTTGTAGAAACAAAGGTGCCGTTGACTCCGCCGACTGAGGAGAAGAAAACAGAAGAAGAACCACTTTATTTCGTTGCCGTGGAAGATATGCCTGAACCTATCGGAGGAATCCAGGCAATCCAAAATAAAATTGTTTACCCCGATATTGCAAAGAGAGCCGGCGTTAAAGGAAAAGTATTCGTACTTGCTTTTGTGGACGAACAGGGAAATGTAACAAAAACTGTAGTACAAAAAGGATTAGGCGCCGGACTTGATGAAGCGGCCGAAGACGCTATAAAGCAGACAAAATTTAAACCCGGAATGCAAAGAGGAAAACCTGTAAAAGTACAGGTAATGATCCCAATTGTATTCAAACTACAGTAGAAAGGTTAATATAAACAAAAATCGGGCGGATTGAGATTCCGCCCGTTTTATTTAAATCATCTTAAAATTATTTTCCTTATTTCAGTAATATCATTTTCCTCGTTGAGTTGTAATTCCCGGCCTGAAGCCTATAGAAATAAATTCCGCTTGATAATGCCTTTGCATTAAATTCAATTTCATACTGACCCGGCTGCTTCTCCTCATTCACGAGTGTTATAATTTCGTTCCCTAGGATATCGTAAACTTTTAACGTTACAAACTGCCTGCCTGTCCCGTTCGCGGGACTGCCTACAGTATATTGAATTTTTGTACTCGGATTAAATGGGTTGGGA
>DATKLQ010000611.1:0-2982 GCA_035542335.1 Ignavibacteriaceae bacterium
TCTTAGAGGAAGATGAATATATGTATTTAAATTCAAGTACCGGATCCACAAAAAAAGCTATAGAGGAATCTATATAGGAATAAAGATGCTTCTGATTTTTTGAAATTAAATTATTTCCCAATTCAGAAGGAAAATTATCGAAGATATTTAGTATTTCGCTTTTATTAAGATTAATTTTTTCCTTCATCCTGTAAAGGAATTCTTTATTTGCCTGATTCAATAAAGAGATATTTTCCTCAATTTTATTTAAATCCGAAATGATCTCGGATTTGCTTAACGGAATGATCATATCATCAAAATAAGGGAGAGCACCTTTAACCTGCATTCTTTTCAAAAAAGGATAAACTTCGTGACCGGCAGGAATATTTTCAACTTGCGGAAATACCGATTGGATAAAGCAGACAGAAAGGAAACAGAAAGCATATAATTTCATGCGGAATAATTTAGCTCAAATTGGCAACTTAAAATAAGCCGCTAATTCGCGAATAATATTAGCGCATTAGCGGCAAAATTTATATTCACGCCGCGGGTGTGTATATTTCGGTAACTAAATATTCCCGTGGTTACTTTCAATAACCTTAATAGTATCTATTACAATTTTCAAATCGGACCAGAAGTTTGCCTGGTTGTAATAATTTATTTCCATTTTAACTCTCTGCTCAGGTGTAAGCTTCTGCCGCCCATTAGTTTGGGAATAACCTGTAATTCCGGGTTTAAATTTAAATATTTTCTGCTGATCGGGAGTATAATATTTAGTAATCGAAGCTGCTTCAGGCCTAGGTCCGATTATGCTCATATCTCCCTTGATTACGTTAATAAACTGAGGCAGCTCATCGATGCTTGTCCTTCTTAAAAACTTACCTACTCTTGTAATCCTAGGATCATTTTCCTGGGTAAGCTCGGGTCCTATTTCAAGAGCATTATCAACCATGCCTCTCAGCTTATACATTTTAAATTTTTTGCCACGGTATCCGGTGCGTGTATGCGCAAAGATTACGGGGCCTCTAGAGTCCAGCTTTATTGCAATGGCAGCAATTAGAATAATCGGAGCGGTCAGAAGAAGTGTAAAAATACTTATAACAATATCGGTAAATCTTTTAATAAAACTACCCTGCTTTCCCATACAACCAAACACCTTGTCCCTGGATGTAAATTTTTTTCAATAAATAATAATTGTCCATTAAATATTTTTAAACCCATTTAGAAAGATACAATTTTGAACTGCGATTTTCCAACCATTTCAATATTTGGGTTTCTGAATCCAGCATAAAAGATGAGTCCTCAGAAACGGGAAAAAATCCAGGAAATAATAAAATTGCGGAGTTATTTTTGTCACAGCTCTGCTTAAAGGCGGCGCGAGTGTGAGCCTCCACTTTTTTATTTTTCCCTGCGGGAACAATTTTTCAATAGTTTGAAAGCTCATACCGGCAACATCTTTATTCCGCGGATTATTATATGTAAAGTCGTACCAAAGAATACCGCCGCCCGATTTAGTCCAGCTCCACATTTTTTCTGCTAATTCTTTTTGGAATTCTTTATCCAAAATAGAACTGAAAACCATTGATTGAAAAACAATATCGAATAATCCCCTCTCCAAATTTAATTCCAGTGCGTTTCCTTCAAGAATCGTGACATTTGTAGGCAAATTTTTTCTCAAAAGTGAAAATCTTTCAGGCAATAGTTCATTTGCCGTCAAATTTTCCGGCAAAAACCCAAGCCTTATAAACTCTAATATATTTTTACCAGTGCCTGCACCGATTTCAAGAAGCTTTTTATTTTCTAAAGGATGCAAACCGGCATACTTTATTAATTTAATTAGTATAAGTTCTTTCTCCTGCTCACCCAGATAAATTGCAGGATTCAAGAAGCTGTAATAATCAATATTATTTCTGCGTTTATAGCGGCTGCGGATTTCCTCAAGTTCGAGATCAATTTTTTCTTTACTTATGCTCATTTTCTTTAATTGCTTTTTCTGATTTAATTAATCCCAGCAAAAATCCCGTCCCGTATGCAACATGAATTACCGGGAATAAAATTATCAGGATATAAGGAATCTTTATTTTCGCGTTGAATGAGAGAATCATTATTATAAAAAAATAGAGGCCTAATGGGATAAGCCGGTAAGATTGAAAAAAAGAAAGAGGAAGTGTAAATAAGTAAATGACAAATAATGAAGGAATAATATGTCTCAGCTTAAATCCAGATTTTATTTTTTTAAGAACGAGCGGCTTATAAAGCCCGAATTGAAAATACTGGATAAAGAATGTTAAAATGCTTCTTCTAGGGATGTACCACAATTTTATTTCCGGATTTAAATATATTTTTTTCCCAAGACTTGCTGCACGGTAATGAAATTCATCATCCTGGTTTCTTTTCAGTCTTTCATCAAAAAACCCGATATCTTTAAATATTTCTCTTCTCCATGCACCGAATGTTACATGATTCGCATATCCTTCAAAATTTTCATCATGGACTTTGCTTCCACCAATTCCGAACGGATGAGACATTGTAAACCCGATTGCTTCCTGCATTGGACTATCAGCTTGAATTCTGGTCGGCCCGCCTACAATGTCTGCGCCGGTCCGATCAAATGTTTCTATTATTTTTTCGAAATAATCCAAGGAATATATAGTATGCGCATCTATTCTGATAATAATATCTCCCCTGCTGTTTTTAATACCGAGGTTTAAAGCAAAAGGAACTGTCTGCATGGGATTATCTATTAATTTAATCTTTGGATTCTTCTCTCCCTGCTTCAGGACTTCTTCACGGGTCCCGTCTTTCGATCCGCCGTCGATTATAAGCAGCTCCTTTTCCGCAGGTTTCGATTCAATAAAAAAGGATAAAATATTCCGTATGTAATTAACCTCATTATATGCAGGACAGATTACGCTGATCAAGAACTTATATTTCCTTTGCCATAATAAAATTCATAAATTTAAAATAATAGTATATCAAAATAAGTGGTTATATTCTATCTTC
>DATKLQ010000612.1:0-2150 GCA_035542335.1 Ignavibacteriaceae bacterium
TATAAACACCCGTATTTGATGTAAACGGCAGTTCATTATTATTTTCGTCCTTTGGATTTATCCAACCGTATGATGCGCCCGCAAAGACGTACGGGAAAACTTTTTCACTAACGGAAAATGTATAAGAAATACCCCCTCCGAAACGTGTAACGGCAGATCTAAAAACGGAAGGGCCTATATTAGGATTTAAACCGGTTTCTTTTCCGCTTACATATCCCCCTAAAACAAAAGCTTTAATTCCAAAAATTCCGGCCGAAGTGGTAGGGAAAAAATATTCTAATACCCCTCTTCCAAGAACCTGCGGCCTAATTTCGGAATAATCTGTGAATCCCAAAGTCATACCTCCCTCAACTCCTAACATCAGGGTTCCTGAAAAAGCATGATACTTAAGTTTTTTTCCTGCGAATAGATAGAAAAAGCAGATAAAAAGACTATCAGAATAATCAGCAGCTTTGTTTTCATAAATAATCCTTTCTTAAATATTATACATTATATTGCTGCCGATTATAAATAAATTAAAACATTTTAAAAAAATATGAGAATTCTAACAAAACAAGAATTATGTGACTTTAAAAACAATAAACCGGAAAGAATTATGTTCCGGAGAGTTATTTGAGGAGAAGAATTTTTCTTACCTGAAGCGATTTGGGGGTTACAAGCCGCATAAAGTAAATGCCGGAACTCAAACCGTCGGCATTGAAAACTGTTTGATGTTCTCCCCTGCCTAAAAAACCATTATACAAAAGTGCCGCTTCTTCCCCTAATATATTTGTTACATATAACTTAATATCCGAAGCTTCGGGCAAATAAAATTTAATGTTGGTAGAAGGATTGAAAGGATTCGGGTAATTCTGGTATAAAAAAACCTTCTCCGGTACAGACGGTTCATTAGCACTTCCCGCAAGCTTGAAGATTAGGTCTACAGATGTATGAACAGGATTTGCCGAATCAATGGTAACCTCCTCGGTGGTTGCATTTTCAAATCCCAATTTTTCGCCGATTAATTTGTATCTGCCGTAAGGCAAATTCCTCATCTCATAAGAGGTATCTTCCCATCCGAATGAATAATTAAAGATATGATCATAATCGAGGGACTGCGCAAGCACGGTAATATCCGTAAGAGTATCAGTTCCGGGATTGTTCAGAATTCTCCCGGATATCATTCCGCTGCCGACCGATGAATCTCTCTGAAGAAAGAAATTAATATTCTCCACATTGCCGTTTACAAATAATGAATCAGCCTGCTGCCAGAAAGATGGGTAGCCCGATTGGGAATAGTACGCCGGGATATAGTAATCGGAAAATGTCTGGACATAATAGTACCCCGGATCTATAATATTATTAATCGTGTAGTTTCCGTTATAATTAATAAATGAGACATAGATATCATGAGGTAAATCAGTTTTTTGGGAGGAAACTTTGTTAGGTGTATGTCTCCCGCTTCGGGCAACTATTGTTCCTCTTTTCAAAACCGAGTTTGATATTAAATCCCTTGCCGTTCCGGAAAGCGAGTTCCCGGTATTTATCATTTTCTGAAGCAGGAAGTCCGCAGTCATAGTAGATTGGTTTCGAAGAAAAATTCTGTTTGCATCAAACGGATCAAACTGCCCTTGGTAAAATGAAACATAATAGGAATCCTTTTGTACGGCAACCAGGTAATAACCCGGAGGAAGGTTGGCAGAATACCCTCCATCCTCGTCCGTAAATTCCGAATGGATAATATAATTGCCTGAATAGATGAAATAGACTCTAGCACGGTTTACAGGTCCCGCAGAATTTGTTACCCGGCCTTTAATTGTACCCTGGAGATATTCATCATCAAAATAATCAATTTTAATCTTTATTTGTCCTAGAAGCTGTGACTGATCATTGTAAATAGACATTGTATCGGCAGTGTCGCTTCTTGTAATGACGGCATAATCTCCAAGGATGCAGTCCATTTGAACCGTATCTCCAGGCTGCAGTACCTGCGGGTAACTCCACTCCACGTTAAAACGTATAAAATAATATCCCAGGTTATAGACAATTGTGTCAATCGTAAGCGGCTCATTTCCCGAATTTATAAAATACACGTTTTCAATCCTGTCCGACTTATTTTTAAATTCGATCTGTTCGGGAAATATTTTCAGCAGGGGCTGCGCTTTTGCAAA
>DATKLQ010000613.1:0-4285 GCA_035542335.1 Ignavibacteriaceae bacterium
GGCTCATCGCATCCTGGGGCTGAAGAAGGTCCCAAGGGTTTGGCTGTTCGCCAATTAAAGCGGTACGTGAGCTGGGTTCAGAACGTCGTGAGACAGTTCGGTCCCTATCCTATGCGGGCGCAGGATACTTGAGAAGGGTCGTTTCTAGTACGAGAGGACCGAAACGAACGTACCTCTAGTGTACCAATTGTCGCGCCAGCGGCAGCGTTGGGTAGCTATGTACGGTTGTGATAAGCGCTGAAAGCATCTAAGCACGAAGCACGCTTCAAGATGAGGTATCCCTCCCGACGCAAGTCGGGACTGAAGACTCCTCGGAGATTACGAGGTTGATAGGCTGCAGGTGTAAGTGCCGTAAGGTATTTAGCCGAGCAGTACTAATAAGTCGTGAGGCTTAACCATAAATTTTTATTCACTTATAGTTTGTGCTCTTTTTCCGGCTCTCTCTTTCAATCTTTTATATTTTTGTTCTTTAATCATGATCTTTCTCTTACTCGTTCTCATTTTTAACAGAAGTAAGAGAAAGATTAAGAGTAAGAGAAAGACAGAATAAGGTTTTAAATTTTGGTGGTTATAGGCCGGGTGTTACACCTCTTCCCATTCCGAACAGAGTAGTTAAGCCCCGGAACGCCGATGGTACTATATGCGCAGGTGTATGGGAGAGTAGGTAGCTGCCAAATTTAATTTAACCCCGATCAGCAATGGTTGGGGTTTTTTATTTTTGAAACCAGGCATATCATCTCTAATTAAAAGAGTGAGATAGAAGGATTTATTTTTTCTTCTTTTCATCAAAAAGATTCCTAAGAAATTCTGTCAGCTCAATGTCCCGTTGAGTCCCCAATATTATGTTCCTACCGTTTTTTAGAAACAACCTTAATCCTTTATTTCCGGAAACATTGTAAGCTTTTCCTTTAAAACCATACCTGATTCCCCACCCGCCATATTCCAGTACCGGGTTATATTTTACAACTTCATACCTTTCTACAACTTCCCAATTAATCCTGTGAGCATTTAAATGAAATGGGAAAAATCTATATTCAATTCCGTTTTGATCAATAACAGTTATTAGTTTTGCCATTACGAACAGAGAAAAAAGCAGAATGAAAAAAATTACGGTGGAAATAAAAACAATAATAAGTGTATTATCGCTCATTGGGTTATTTCCGAATTCCTCTCCTTCTATAATCTGAATATAAAATCCGTATGCAAAAATGCCGGTAACAATTAATCCCGTTATACCTAAAATCACCCAGAGCCATGTTTGCCTGAATTTTTGTGTTTCCTTGTAAATCATTTTAGTTCAGTTCCGTATTTAAGATTCCCTTTATACTTAAAATTATTTATTTAATTATTTTATTGTTTTCTTCTCTCCAGCCATGCCAAAACAATTCTCAATTTTCCGTATGTTATTTCCGGCGGAGCTGTTTCCTTTACGGCAGCTAACCGGATATCTTTTAAATCCTTCGGAAAATATCCGGAAATTTTTTTTGCTTCCTCTATATCCATCACCTCTTCAATTTGAATTAAATTTTGTCTTACTGCCTGGGCTATATGATTCTCAATTGTACTAATTACCAAATTTCTTTCTAATGCAATTTGCTCTATTTTTTTTCCTTCTCTGAAGTATTTGATGGTTTCTTCGACAGTATTAATGGGAGTAACCGTAATTAAATCATTTCTTTTCTCAGATATATCAATATTATTATTCCGGCAATATTTTTTTACAACGGACAGAATCTTATCTCCATAAATATAGGTCTCTGCTTTTCCGAAACCTTTTACTTTCCGTAACTCGCCTTTATTTGAGGGCAGGTTTATGCAAATATTTTTTATTGCTTTATCGCTAAAAATTCCGTACTCGGGAAAATTTGCCTCAATTGCGAGTACCCCTCTAAGTGCAACTAAATCCCGGTATAATTGCGGATTAGGAATATCCTTCAGTGAGCGGGAAGAATTTTTGCCGCCGCCATAAGAACTTCGTATTTCTGTGGTATTCGCTTGCAACGATTTTTTAATTTGTAAATAACTTTCAAATAAAAATCCATCCCTGCAGTAATTGATTCTTTGTAATATTTCTCTTAATAATATTTCTAATTCTTCCAGTGATTTATCTATAATTCTTGCTGTTTTTTTTGTTTTAACCGATAAGGGATGATTAATAAACTCTTCCCTCCATCTGCCGATTTCAGTAAAAAAATATTTAGCTCCGTCTTTAATTCTTTTCTGTAAAAAATCATTTTTCTCAATATCCGAATTTCCATTCTGCAGCCTGAAGATCTCTTGCTTGAATTTCCCGGATATCTCGTAAAGAATTTTTTGCTTATTCATCAATCCCGTAAGCCATTGAATAGATTCGGCCGGGATATTATTTTCCTGAAGAGCTTCATTCAACCTTTTAAGCTCATAATACCAGTCTTCCCAGGAAAAGATGTTCAAAAGTTCTTGCAGAATATAATCCTGCCGGGAATTTTCGAACAACTGCCGGATATCGGTATCCCGGAATCTTACTTGCCATTCTTTTAAATCTCTATGTGCTCCTAAAAAGTTTCTGTTAACCGGACTGCTTAGAATTAATCCTTCGAGTGAAGTGCATCTGCTTAAGGCAACGTACACTTGTCCGGTAGTAAAAGCTTTTTCGGCATCAACAATTACCCGATCAAATGTTAATCCCTGGCTTTTATGTATGGTAATTGCCCATGCAAGACGCAGCGGGTATTGAACAAAGCTTCCTAAAACTTCTTCGTTTATTTCACGGGTATCAGGATTCATTTTATACCTGATATTCTGCCATTCATATTTTTTTACCTCAATTTCATATGGATCATCTTTGCATTTAACTTTAATGGTATCTTTATCAAGCTTGATTATGGTGCCGATTTTCCCGTTAAAATATTGTTTCCCTTCGGTATCGTTTTTTAAAAACATTACCTGGGCACCTGTCTTTAGGGCTAGATCTTTTTCCGCCGGGAAAATATTTTCGGGAAATTCGCCGTTTACTTGGGATTGAAAATTAAAAGTCCGTGCAGAAAGTGTATTCAGTTTCCTTCTGTTTATTTCTTCGGATTGATAATTGTGAGTTGTGAGTATAATATATTCATCATTATGAGGAGTGATAAAATTATTTTTAATCCTGGATTTTAAAATGTTGAAATTTTCTTCCGTTATATTATTGTTTCTGATCCCGTTTAATATCTCAATAAACTTATCGTCTTTTTGCCTGAAAATTTCTTTAAATTCAATTAAAACAGGGATATTATCCCTAAGCACAAAACTATCAAAGAAGAAGACCGATGAATAGTAATTCTGCAGGATTTCCCAGTCTTCCCTTTTTATTACGGGAGGAAGCTGGTAGAGATCCCCGATAAATAAGATCTGAACTCCCCCGAAAGGCTGCGTGTAATTTCTTCTGACATTTTTTAATATTGTATCAATTGCATCTAAAATATATGACGGCAGCATGCTGGCTTCGTCGATTATCATCAATTCAATGTTTCGAAGCAAGTTCAGTTTTTCTTTATTATAATGAATTCTTGACAGAAGAGAATGATTCTTGGTTATTCCGTCACTTATTTGGCTTGGTTGTGAATCCGGGACTATTATGCCGAAGGGGAGCTGAAACAATGAATGAAGAGTGACCCCCCTTGCATTGATTGCGGCTACGCCTGTAGGAGCTGCAACAACGATTTTCTTTGAAGAATTTTTTTGAAGGTATTTAAGAAAGGTGGTTTTACCCGTTCCGGCATTACCGGTTAAAAAAATGTTCCGGCTGGTTTCAGTAACAAAACGGTACGCGAGATCGAATTCCTCGGTATGTTTTATTATCATATTAAAAATTCTTAAAAACTATTAATATAAGAAGATTTTTTTTATTCAGCATAATTAATAAGGAATTATAGGTTATAAAGAATGGATTAAAGATGCAAAACATTAATTCATTTTAATGAGAATTATCCTAAAGATTCGATAAAAAAAATTATTTGGATGATGCAAAAATTTTCCCATAAGTGAATATTTATTCATCAAACTTTTTATTTTGAGTAAAAATCAAAATAATTTTAAAAATTAACTTGACAAGCTAATCTTCATGTTTTATATTGTTTTTCAAATTTTTTATGTTTAACGCAATAAAACATATAGCTACAAGCTTAACTGCAAAACCTGCAGTAATAAAAGCAGTCTCACCCAATGACCGCACCAGCGTTGAACTTTCATTAGTTAATATCCTTCCTATAGATATCATTCTAGGGATTTACATTATTATTAGTATCCTAGGTGTAATTATCCTAGG
>DATKLQ010000614.1:0-2965 GCA_035542335.1 Ignavibacteriaceae bacterium
GTAATAAAACCTCCGGCCATAGAGAGTGCAGTGCACACAACACCGCCGATTAACAATGCCGCAATCATTCCTGCATTTCCGCTTAAACCTATCGAAACAAGTACAACCGAGGAAAGAATCAATGTCATCAGGGTCATTCCCGATACCGGGTTGGTTCCTACAATTGCAGTAGCTGTGGCTGCAACTGTGGTGAACAAAAAAGCAATGATCAGTACAATCAGAATTCCGGCTAATGCATGAGCGAAATTATGCACAATACCGAAGTTAAAAAATAAAAACAGCAAAATAGCTGCACTTAATATACCGAATGCAATTATGCTCATAGGCAGATCTCTCTGAGTTCTTGCCGGTTTCTCGGAAATATTTTTCCTGCCGAAAATTTCCTTTGCCGCTAAAGTGATAGCTGTGGAAATTATTTTGGAAGACCTGATAATCCCTATAATTCCCGCCATTGCAATTCCGCCGATGCCGATATGTCTGATGTAATTCCTGAAGATTTCTTCGGCAGACATATCTTTAATAAGCAGGGAGACATTAGAACCTAACGGTGAAGTCAATCCATCACCAATAAATGAGACGACAGGGAGCAGAACATACCAGGAAACAAAAGATCCTGCACAAATAATTGCAGAATATTTTAACCCGATTATATATCCCAACCCGGTTACTGCTGCTCCGACATTTATCCTGAAGACTAACTTTGCCCTCTCTGCAAGTGCTTCCCCGATAGGGGCAACCCTCGTTGTAAAAATTTCACTCCACCACCCGAAAGATGCAATAATAAAATCGTAAATACCTCCTACAAGCCCGCTGATTACCAATACTACTGCCTGCTTCCCTCCTTTTTCTCCGGCAATCAACACTTCAGTCGTTGCTGTAGCCTCTGGAAAAGGAAACTTTGCATGCATATCTTTTACAAAGTATTTCCTGAATGGGATAAGGAATAAAATCCCCAGTATTCCTCCGAACAGTGAGGTTAAAAAGATTTTATAGAACTCAACATTTAAATGCAAGATATATAAAGCAGGAATAGTGAAAATAGCGCCGGCGACAATTAAACCTGAGTTTGATCCGATTGATTGTATAATTACATTTTCCCCCAATGCATTCTTCCTCCTGGAAGCTGCGGCTAATCCTACTGCAATGATTGCAATCGGAATGGCCGCCTCAAAAACCTGCCCGATTTTTAATCCGAGGTATGCTGCCGCAGCCGAGAATAGAATAGCCATCAGCAAACCCCATCCTACAGAGTAAAAGCTGACCTCGCGGGGAGTTTTTTCAGGAGGCATTACGGGTGTGTATTCTTCGCCGGGCTGTAATTCTTTGTACGCATTTGCAGGCAGTCCTGCCGTATTTTTGACTTCTTGAGGTTCAGGCATAGTTCACCTTTTTATTAAAATTTATCATCTATCCTTTACTAAAAACGGGAACGAAAAGTCGTTTAAACGAGAGAAATGCTTGAGGTTAGATATTTTGTATTCGGATCCTGCTAAAATCACCAGGCAACTGATATATTATTGTTTATCCAAAATTAGTTACTTTTTTTTTCAGATTACAAACTTTACCCTGTAACACTCTTATTATTTTTCATCCACTAGGTATAATCTATTATCTTCTACTAAATATATCATAGGGGCAATTTGAATTTTCGGATAACGGAGCCGCAGGCGTTTCGTTTCGCTTAAAATAAAATCCGTCTCATTGCCAATTTCAAACATAGGCGCAAAATGCATGAAATGTTCTTCCGCCCATTCTTTTACCCACCCCGCCTGTTCAACCAAGCCATTAATAAACTGATCTTTCCGGGAGAAAAGGTTAACCATCCCGCAGTTGTTATGCCCGATAAGAGCAATGTGCCGTACTTTCCCTATCGCAATTGCATAGGAAACTTTGAATTCGCTGTACCTGAGGTTAGCACCCCCCGCTCTGATAATGTACGCAAAATTATCGGGAATACGCAGATGCTTCCTGTTATCCATGCACATGCCGATAAGAATTGCGGCCTGCGTATATGCTTCAGGAGCTTTGTTAAGATTGTGATATTCCAAAAGATCCCCGATGGGAGTATTGTTGTATTTGGTAGGAATATCCTCTTTTGAGTTTATGGCTGATAATCTTTTCATCATATTTTATTCAGATAAATTATTTCTTATTGAATAGGGCGAATTAAATTAAGTCTGATTAACTTGGTTAAATAAGATATAAAAATATTTTTGAATAAGTTTTGATTGCTCATAAATCTTAAACCTTGAACTATTTATCTCATCCTTTATAGCAAAATAAATTTAATGAGTAATTGATATGAATAACCCATTATACTTAGTTTCAACTCCAATCGGCAATTATGACGACATAACTCTCCGCTCTTTGAAAGTTCTTAAGGAGGCTGATTTTATAATCTGCGAGGAATTCAAAGAGGCGAGAAGACTTCTTTCTCATTATCAAATAGAAAAAGAGCTTGTGAGTCTTAATGAGCATAATGAAGAAGATGCTGCAGGGGAAATTCTCCTGAAAATTTTAGAAGGAAAATCTGCAGCATTGATTTCCGATGCCGGGACCCCATTATTTTCCGATCCCGGAAATCTTCTTGTCCAGCTCTGCAATCAGAATAAAATAAATGTTATTCCTATACCCGGAGCAAATTCTTTGCTCCCTGCATTAACCGGGTCCGGATTAAATATTGAAAGGTTCTATTATTACGGCTGGCTTTCTCCAAAGAAAGATATAAGAAGAAAAGAATTATTGAGATTGAAAGGGATAAAAGAAGTTATTGTTATTTTAGATACTCCTTACAGGTTAAAAAGTCTGTTGGAAGATGTGGCAAAGGTTTTAGGAAAGAACATAAATACCGTTTTGGCTTTTGATCTGACAATGAAAACAGAAAAATTCTATCGCGGAACTGCAGGAGAGATTTTGAAAACAGCAGAACAAAAAAACTTGAAAGGAGAGTTTGTTCTTATTATAA
>DATKLQ010000615.1:0-3191 GCA_035542335.1 Ignavibacteriaceae bacterium
TTGAAGAGAACTGGAGCAAATATTCAAAGTTGGAATACTTTAATACGTATAAATGGAAATTGTCTTTCGATTTTATCTTGCGTAAACATGGGGATTTTATTCCATTTAGCCTTCAAGATGGAGAAAAAAATACCTACCGGCAAACAACTTTCAGATGCCGGTGTGTTTTACCATTTGGATGATTAAATACCGAAGAATAATTTATTTCTATTTACGAGCTTGGGTCTTGGTTATCACAATACACTTTTTCTAAAATATCAATTGTAGGATCCCAGCGTCGCTGCTCGGCAGTTTTTTTGCCATTAGAGATTAATTGCATTCTGAAATCTTTGTTTTCAATGAGGAATTTTAATGCTTCATGAGCACCTTTTACATCACCCTGGGCCACAATCAATGCATTGTAGTTATGGATTGCATATTCATCAATCCCGGTTACATCGCCTAATACAGCTGTTCCTCCACAAGCCATCATTTCTAAAGGTGGCAAGGAGAAACTTTCAACACGGCTCATTTTCAATAAAATATCGCAGCTTGAATAAATTTCTTTCATTTTTTCAAGTGGAACTTGGTAAAAGAAACGATCACATTTCCATTCAGGTTTTGGTTCACCTGCGCTGCTCACACACCAAACTTCGCAATCTAGTCCGTTTACCGCTTTAAATGCATCTTCCATACCCTTATAAGGTAAATTGATTGGTCCCTCCAGTAACACCCGGACCTTATCTTTTTTCTTTTCAATAGGTTCTACAGGATATATAATTTCTTCGTTTATCCCGTTTGTAGCATAAATTGAATCACGTCCGAATTTTTCTTTAAGCCATCTTTGCAACCATTTGGCCATTGTTAACAAGTGTAAGTTTAATGTATAAGTTTTTAATGCAAGACTTGCATTAGGGTCACCAGGTTCAAAAAAACGACTCTCATCAGATTGTACAAAATAAAATTTCCGTTTTGCTGGTAATTGATCAACAATATACGCAGTTGACCAACCTGTGGCAACCAAGACATCATAGTTTGAACTAATCTTATCTAATGGAGTTACTTCTCCAATAAGACCAGGAAACCATGGAATATTGTCATGGTTGTCTTCAGAGATTATCGTAACATCATAGCCTCTCTTGATTAGTCGATTAGTATGTTCACAGACTACCGCTATTCCTCCACCTATTCCAGTACCTGGAATTACATAGCCAATCTTTGGTTTCATTACAATTTTTTTCTTATATTCATTTAAGGTTTGTTGCTCCCAATAATCATCCGATTCCTTTAATGAAATTTCAAGATTTCCCTTATGCAATCTTAAATTTGTTAGAATTTTATTTATTGATTTGAATTTATAGCCATTGTAAGCAATCCTTAACCAAAGCTCATGGTCTTCTCTATATTTCATAATGGGGTTAATCCCACCGACATTCCGCAAAGTTTCGACTCTTGCCATGACAGTGCTTTGACAGGGAACACAAATTTGCTTAAGCAATTCAAGATCACAATCAGGACTAAAGATCTCTTGGCCATCCTGCAACCCAATATCTCTCGATCCGTCAACTAAAGCCCTCCAACCACCATAAACGACATCAACGTTGAATTCTTGAATGGCATCAAAAGAGTTCTGCAACCTGTCCGGTTCTGCAACATCATCGCTATCTTGAAATGCCAAATACTCACCTTTAGCTTCTTTAATTCCCTTATTTCTCCCTCGTACTGCATTACCACTATTATTCTTAAAATAAAAAGCTCTGACTTTTGATGAAGATCTCTCGTAACTTTTGACAATTTCCAGAGTTTCTTTTGGTGAGCCATCACACACTAGAATTAATTCAAAATTTTCATATGTTTGGGAAAGTATAGAATCAATACTTTCAATTAATAAATTTGTTCGATCATAGATGGGTATTACGACGGATATTAAAGGATTGTTTTTCTTGATATTTTCAGTAGATTTATGCGTAAGCCTTTTACCAATTCGATATAAAGCCCTCGCGAATAAAAATGACTTAGAACCTGGTGGAAGCAACTTTACTCTCACCTCACGAACAAACTTCGCCAGCCGCCAGGCTTTGCTGATGTAAATTTCATTTAACTCATTTTGTGCAGCTTCGTATTTGACCGCCAGAGTTTTATTGGTCTGTTCACGTTCCACCAATTGTTGTGAGAGTGTTGAGATTTTTTGTTCGCCTGCCCGTGAGGATTCCTGAACTTTGGCCAGTTCTTGCTGCATAGCAACCTTTTCGGCCAGCACTCTGTCCATCTCAAGCTCTCGTGATATAAGTTTTTCCTGGGTCAATTGTTGGTTTTCATGTGTTTTGAGATTGTATTCAAATAATTGCTGAGAAATAGACTCTATGACTTGAAATGGAACAGTTTTCCTACCCTCATGAAAAGAGCTATTTTCAATAATTTTTCGATAAGCTTCCTCCCATCGATAAGCATTATGGGACATCAACCATTTGGCACGGATTGTTTCCTGTGCATGCAAGGCTAACTGATACCTCATTTCACCGTTCTCAATTAGCCGAGTAAGTTGTTCATTCCAATCTTCTAGAGAAGAAGCTAACAAACCCTCCTCTTCATGGGTGATCACCTCTGTGAACGGATCCAACCGACTATATACACCTGGCGCGCCCAGGGCGCTATATTCGAAAAATTTGATGGCGCTCTTACAACGGTTAAATAAATTGTCCACTAAGGGTGCAATAAAAAAATCTGCATCTACGGATTGAAAGTCTGCGGCAAATTCATCATAAGTATAGGTCTTGACCGGGGTCCACCGTACCTGGGGTAATTCAGTCAATATCTCAGGAGGTCTGGCGCCATAAAAATGGAATTGGATTTGTTCTTGATATTTCTTTGAAAGGTGCAACAACACTGGGGCAATCAATTCAAGGTCGGGCTTGTGGGAATCCCCCCCCATATACCCCACGGTTAAACGTCCACCATTTGATCTTCTGATTGGGGACCTCAGCGACCAAATTGAATCCGCAAAAAAATTTGGTAGGACCTGGATATTCTTATTGTATTGAAGGAGTGATTCCCGTAATTTCTTCGTAGAAACGATAACATGATCTGCAACCATTAAAGCATGAAGAATCGGCAATAATGAAGATGCATAGAATGCGGATTGTCTATCTGGATGAATTAAAGGTAAATCAAGTAATAGATCATCTAAATCATATACAACTGGCTTATGCGTC
>DATKLQ010000616.1:0-3002 GCA_035542335.1 Ignavibacteriaceae bacterium
TATCCATTGGCCCGCCGAGGCATGCTGCGCAGGAAGATTCCGCAATTACACATCCGGCATTCTCGAAGATTTGCCTTAGAGAAATACCGCTGATAGTCTCCTCGCTCAGCTGGCTGCTCACTGCCGTACTTGCAGGAACAATAAAGGTTGGGACTTTAACTTTATTGCCGGTAATAATTTTTGCAGCCGCGATAAAATCAGTTATCTTCCCTCCTGTGCAGGATCCGATGTAGCATTTTGTTAATTTAGTTCCCTGAACATTCCTTACGGTATCCAAATTATCCGGACTATGAGGTTTTGCTACAAATGGTTCCAGTTTTGAAACATCATAAGTATATTTTGCTTTATAACCTGCATCAGGATCACTGCTGAAGATTTGATATCCCTTACCTGTTCTTTCCTTCAGATAATCTTCAGTCACCTTATCGGCTTTAATTATCCCATTCATCCCTCCAGCCTCTATAGCCATATTGGTTAGCGTCATTCTCTCTTCTATTGAGAGGGTAGAAATAGTTGAACCCTCAAATTCCATAGCACAATAAGTAGCTCCATCGGTTGTAATATCTCCGAGAATCCTGAGTATCAAATCTTTTGCTGTAAGATAATCCGGCATCTCTCCTTCAAATGTAAATTTAAGAGACTGCGGAATTTTTTCCCATATCTTACCTGTTCCTAAAATGAAGGCAGCATCAGTATTCCCTACACCTGTGGAGAACATCCCAAATGCACCGGAAGTACATGTATGAGAATCCGTGCCGAATAAAACTGTTCCCGGGATATTATACCCTTCTTCAGCCAAAGCTATGTGGCAGACTCCTTTATATCTCTCTGTCCCTACGTCATAATAATTTTCAATCTCATATTCTTTAGCGAATTCCCTTAGTATATCCACATTCCTATTTGCATGAGGATTTTTTGTAAAGATATAATGGTCGGGAAAAATTACAAGCTTGGATTTATCCCAGATTTTTGCATCTTTTCCAAACTCCCTCTTCCATATTGCAATAGTCGGCGGCCCGCAAACATCATGAGTCATAAGAACATCAACATTAAGCCATACATTTTCACCCGGCTCAACATTTCTTCGTTTAGCTGATTTTGCAAGTATCTTCTCTGTTATTGTCATTCCCATTCTGTTTTTCCTTACACTGCTTGTGAAATTTCTGATAAAGAAGCTCCATTCCTGCGAATTGAATCTTCCTCTTCCTGCTTGACAAAATGAAGCTGTTGATTTAGTGCCTGAAGATATGCCTTTGCGCTTGCCTCAATTATATCGGTAGAAACCCCTCTCCCAGTAAATGAATTTTTATTTTTTCTTATTCTTACAATTACCTCACCAAGCGCCTGCCTTCCCGAAGTTACTGAGCGGACATGATAAGATTCCAACTCAGGCTTAAGTTCAATTGCTCTTTCGATTGCATTGAAACAGGCATCAACGGAACCGTCACCCGTTGCGGATTCCTGCTTATAACCGTCGGTACATTTTATTTTAACTGTTGCAGTCGGAATTGAATTTGTGCCCATTGTAACATGTATATATTCCAGCTCGAAGAATTCTTCTTTTTTTGTATAAACCTGATCACCCATAAGCGTTCTTAAGTCTTCATCATATATTTCTTTTTTCTTATCGGCAAGATCCAAAAAGCTTTGATAAACTGAATTAAGCTCCTCTTCCGAAAGATGGTAACCAAGTTCCGCAAGGCGGGATTTTAGACCATGCCTGCCCGAATGCCTTCCCAGTACGATTTTTGTTTTTGTAACACCCACGCTTTCCGGGGTCATTATTTCGTAAGTCTGCCTGTTTTTAAGCATACCATCCTGATGAATGCCTGATTCATGGGCGAATGCATTCTCTCCCACAACGGCTTTATTCGGTTGCACGATAATGCCTGTAAATGAAGAAACCATTTTGCTGGTATTGTATATTTCTTCAGTATTAATCTTCGAGAAATAAGGATGAATATCTTTTCTGACCTTCAAAGCCATTACAACCTCTTCAAGGGAAGCATTTCCGGCTCTTTCACCGATTCCATTGACGGTACATTCGATTTGCCTTGCACCATTTTCTATTCCGCTAAGGGAATTTGCAACTGCCAAACCGAGATCATTATGGCAGTGAACGCTGATTACAGCTTTGTTAATGTTTTTAACTTTCTTTTTTAACTCGGCTATTTTAGCTCCGAATTCAGACGGGAATGTATATCCTGTGGTGTCGGGAATATTAACCGTCGTTGCTCCCGCTTCAATTGCTGCCTGAATTACTTCAGCAAGGTAGCTCATCTCGGTTCTTCCGGCGTCTTCAGCAGAGAACTCAACGTCATCGGTGAAAGTCTTAGCGTATGCAACCATGTCTTCAGACATTTTAAGAATTGTATTTCTTTTCTCGCTTAAAGTTTTGCCGTATCTCTCATCCCCAAATTTTCCCATGATATGAATATCCGACGTGCTAACAAAGGTATGAATACGGAACCGTTTTGCATTCCGCAATGCATCATATGCAGCTTTGATATCGATTTCTTTAGTTCTTGAGAGGCCGGCGATCACAACGTTTATTTCATCCGAAATCCTCTGTACTGCTTCAAACTGAGCAGGAGATGAAACAGGGAACCCGGCTTCAATAACATCAACATTAAGTTTTTCAAGCTGCCGGGCTACTTCAAGTTTTTCCAATACATTTAAAGAAGCTCCGGGCGACTGCTCGCCGTCCCTTAATGTTGTATCGAAAATTATGATTCTGTTATTTTCCATTTTTGATCCTCATTTAAAGTTCTACATAAGACATGACAGATTTTGGAAATCTGTCATGTCTACTAAAACTAGCTAAAGTGTAAACACTCCTAGTGCCTGCTCATCATAAATCTGGTTGAAAGAATCCAGTACGGCGTCGCGCATTTGAGTTGTAGATACTAAATTATTTCCCGGTTCGTATATATCAGCTGTTCTAAATCCCTTTGAGAGAGTTCTATCGATTGATTCATCAATAAGCTCTGCTGCTTTGTTCA
>DATKLQ010000617.1:0-12001 GCA_035542335.1 Ignavibacteriaceae bacterium
TCGAGCCAGCTTCTTTTAATGTGATACTCTTTTTCTTCATTCGGCAATACATGCTTCTGATAAGGCATTTCGGATGAAATAAACCTGCTCATTATTCCTCTTGCAACAACGGAGCTTCCACCGCCGGGAGTTTCCCGCAAATCTATAATTAAGGCTTTGGTATTTCTTAGCTGATACAGGGCAGAATCAAAAAGCTGTACTACATAGTTTTCGCCTAACGAGTTATTCAGCTTTATATAACCGATGCCGCCGTCAAAAACTCTGAAATCTAGCATAGAAGCATATCTTATAGAGTCTGCAAGATTACCGCGGGCTTCATCGGGTTTTAGTGTCAATGTTTTGCCGTTTTCCTTTACAACAATTACCCTTTTCTTTAAATATGACCCTGCAAGCAGCTCTTTTAATGCAAAGTTTCTCACTTCAGCATCAATTTTCCCAATGCATTTACCAATACGGTTATTAACCGCTTGTTCAATCGGAACATCATTGATTGAAATGATTTCCATTCCATTTCTGCATCCGGCTTTCTCTGCAGAAAGTCCCTTTCGGATCTCCGTAATAATAGCTTTGCCGTTTATCCATTCAGCCCAGATATCGAGGCCGGAAGGAACTAACCTGGTTGAGGAATTTAAATTAGTATTTAAAGAAAAATGATTATCGTAGAGCTCCTCAATTGCATTTTCCAGGACGGTTATCAGTTCGTCTCTGGTTTTTGCTTTGTCTGCCTGGGGTAAATAAATAGATTTAACTTTATCCCAGTCGGTATTCTTTTTATCGAAATAGGCATAATTATTTTTAACCGTGGCCCAGAACTCAAGGAAGTCGTCGGCGAATTTATTTTGCTGCTGAGGAAATATTAATGTAGAAAAGAGTATGAGAGTATTGGCAAGTATTATTCTATTATGTAATTTAGACTTCATTTTTGGTGGGGCAGTTGTTTTATCCAGATCTGATTTGTTGATATTTTTAAAAGCCGAAACCTAATAAAAAATCTTCAATAAACAATGTCCAACAATCATATCTGCTATCTGCTGTTCCTGTTTTGCCTGGAACCGGTTAATTGATTAGGGGTTACCTGAAGAATGCTCAATATTAAATGATCAATTTTCAATTTAAAATTTAATGATAACGGATTTATAAGGAATTGAGTAAGAGGATTGTGTAATGATTACCTAATATCATTGAATATAAATTTCCGGAATCGGGTCTTTACAATTATTACTCCTCTGCAACATCAAATTTATACCTGATATAATTTCTTATTCCAGGTTTATAATGAGCATTTTCTTTATACAGCAGTATAAATTTATTTTCGAAATCAAGTATGTAATAAAAAGGATAATAAGTATTAAGCTGTTCATCGTTTTCATTGCAGCCTGCTACGATGAGAGTCGAAGAATCATACCAGCAGGCATCCTGGTATTCTGTCGGCGTACCTGAACTAAGAAATATATAAATGCTGTCTTTTGCCAAATCAATTAATTTGACCTCAGTATCAGGTTCTCCTCCGGATATAAAAACTTTTCGGTCCGGTAATTCTTTCAGCGGCCCATATCTATATGAATAAATATCCGCCATTTTATTTGAATCCGGCGAAAAGAAACAAAACGATTTATCGGAAACTCTTGAAGATTGAACAGAATCCCATACTAGCCGGCTTTCGTATTTTAATACATTCTTTTCCCGGAATTGGAGGATAGATACATCAAATTGATCATCGAATTGTTTCCAAAAATTCACCCAATGCTGTAAATTGCTTCTTATACATGTTTCATATTCTAATGAATCATGTGTTTTCTGTGCTTCAGCTTTTGAAACAAGAAGAATAATAAACGCAATATAGAGCATAGGAATGTTTTTGAAGAAGTATGTCATTGTTTTCATCTCCCGCTGATTTTTGCGCTTTATTATTTGCAGCTTTAGAAAACGAAAAAATTCATCAGTTGAATTCAGATCGTTTTTGTTTCAAGCTTCTGCTGCCGGACTGATTCTTTTTTATAGATTCGGCCGAGCGCTGCCCCAAATGCCAAATAACCAACCAGCTGATATAATAACCAGAAGACCTGATCTCTTATATTAATTGGTCCGTAAACTAAGGGATGGGAAAGGCTCCATAAAGCAATGATCACCCAGAAAACAAATCCGTATTTAAAACCTTCAAGCATACCCGATATTTTGCGGCGCAATGGAAGCAACTCGTAAATAAAAGTAAAAAAAATTCCGAAGAACCAGCCGATTAAAAGTTTAGTCCAAATGAAATAAAACGGATTTAATTGTTCGGGTTTAAATTTGCCGGGAGGAGCAAATTGCGGTCCGTAAATGATCCTTGAGAGGATAGCTCCGCCGATGAATAAAGCAATCCCCATTATCAGTCCGGAAATTGTTCCGGCAGTAATAATTTTTTTAAATTGCATGCGGGGCGGCTCCTTTCTAATAAAAGTTATCGGGCTTAAAAAATAATTAAATTTTTTAGCGCGTAATTTTTAGGGTAAGAATCGTTTTTCAACATTCCCTCAAGTCACGGCCCTTTTATTGGTTATAACATATTCAATAAAAGAAAGAATCTCAAGAGTTCACTTGCGTAAGCAATGCTTTTGGAGTAGCGGCGTTTTGGAGAAGCGGAGTATGGGGAATACTCTTTAATCTCCTTTTAATATGTACAATTTAGAATTTGTCCGATTAGTGAAGGAGACCATAATGTAAGCTGCTCCACATTAGTTCGATTAAATTCTTCGGCTGCTTCATTATAGAGCAGGAACAGCCATCAATAATATTGCCTATTGCCCACTGCCTACTGAAAAACTGCCGGCTGATGACTGTAAAATGTAAACTTAATTATCGATCAAGTTTTGCGTTATACCTTTTGCTCTTCCGCTTTCTGCCCTTTGCCTTCTGCTCTTACCTATTCTCATTCTTTTTATATCCTCCCGGAACCTCAAATAGTGATTCAGATGGTTTCTCTAATTTGAATTCCGTTGCTTCCATGGTTTGCACAAGTTTGCCGTTCTGCCGGATCTCTGTTTTTAAAACTACATTGATATCCTGAGCTACATAAAAAATGCTTGTCCAATTATCCTCATTCTCTTTCTGTTCGCTTTTCCAGATAATACAAGGATAATCCAGCAGCTTCGTCTCCCCGCTTTTTTTTAAGTCACCCATGCTGTCGACGAAAATGTTCATTAATGCATATCCCCAGGAATCTTCTTTCAATGGAACTTCTATATAGTTTTTGAAAGCCGGATCAATGGACCACACCAGTCTCTTATCCTTTCGAAGTATCTCAATTGTCTGAGGCCCGGTATCAGTTTTAGGCTCAGATTTCATTTCCGCATGTGTCCCGCTGCTGACTCCGGAATCATTAGTCATTGCCTGCGCATCGGCGTTTATATTATATTCGACTGTAGAGTAATATTCAGTTCGGAATTTATTGTTGTCCGCCAGGTAATATTTTATAATTCGGAATACTGTCCCGTCCCCATTTTTAAATGTGTATGCAATTGTTATGTTCTGCAATTGTGCTGCCGGTGATGAAGCTGGAGACATCGCCAAACCGATCAGCAGAACAAAAAATAAGTTCATTTTACGCATTATTAAATCTCCTCAAGAATTTCAAGAATATTGGTATGTGAGAAAAGATAACAGTTTTTTCAGGCATCAGGTATCCGGAATCCGGTATCATAAGATCTCATTTAAGCATGAGCATCTTTTTAGTTTCAGTAAAATTATTTGTTGTAATTCTATAGAAATACAATCCGCTCGAAAGATTAGAACCATCGAATTTAACGTTATATCTTCCCGGATTTTTAACTTCACTGACCAGAGTTTTCACTTCCCTTCCAAGTACATCATATATTTTTAAGGTAACTAAACCGGAAGACGGAATTTCATAATTGATTATAGTTGACGGATTGAAGGGGTTAGGATAGTTTTGAGATAATTTATAAAATTCCGGAATTATTTTTTCTGCTTCATTAACATCTGTTAGATTGATATAAATATTAATTCCGTCTACAACAGGCTTGCTGTTGAGATCAATATTAACTTTTTCGGAATATTGGGATGTTTGGTAACCTATTTTGCTTGCTTTTAGCGTATAATTACCATTTTTCAAAGAAGGAATTAAATACTTTCCATTAAAAACGGATATTGAAGAAGAGACTGTGTTTCCGGCAGAATCAACCGCTGAAATCAAAGTTCCGCTTATTGATGAACTGGAATTATTGTAGATGCTGCCTAAAATTTGCCCGCCTATAGGACTCATTGGTTCTAAATAAGTAAATAAGTCACTAATATGTTCTCCGCCGTCTAGCCTGAAAATGAAAGCGTCTTCCCACTCGCCGCAAGTTTCATAATAGTTTGTATAGAAACGGCTTATGCAATTTTCCTTATAAAACAGGAGTATGTAATCACCATCTTTTATATCTCTTAAATAATAAGCACCATCATAACCGGTGGTTGATTCAATCCAGTCTCCTCCATTAACAGGAATAGCATAAACTTCAACTCCGGCTAATTCGGAATTGGTATTTTTATCTCTAATAAAACCTGAAATAGTATTTGAACCGGATTCGGGCTTTATTAAACTAAAATCAATTCCCGTTATATTCAGAGTATCTTTATTTACAGTAACCGGTGTTGCATCAAAGGTATTATATGCATCTTTATAGAATTGTTTATAATATCCATTTTCATATACGGAAACATGATAGGAACCTTCGAAAACTTCTATCGTGTAATTACCATTTTCATCGGTTCCGGAAAAAACGGAATCACTCGGTTCTGCTGATTGAACCGAAATCCATGCATTACTTAACGGTAGTTGAGTTTCCTTATCTATTACTTTGCCGGAAATAGTTCCCAAACTTAGATCCGGAAGTGTAAAGTTTATATCGTTGGTTTGAGAGTTGACTTCAATTAATTCGGCATCTGCAAGATCTGTTTTATCATCATAATATTTAGTTCTATAAGTCCATGTATCTCCATACCGGTATTCAAGTAATGCGCCTATATAGTACAGACCGGGAATACATTGCATTAAGTAATTACCGTTGATATCACTAACAGCTAAATAGTAATTTGTCGAATTAAAGAAATATACATAGCAATTCTGCACCGGTTCATTATTTTCAAATTTTATTTTTCCTGTCGCAGAAATCAAGCCGTATAAAATAACATCCGGACCTTTAATACTGTCTCCTTTACTAATCGAAATAGTATCGCTGTAGTAATCGTAGTCAGGATGATAGTAACTAATAACAGGGTATGCCGTTGAGTAACCTTCCGGAAAGATTGAAGAGGAATATTTTAAAGTAAATTTTCCATCAGTATTTGTCACAACTTGAGCGGCACCATCCGATATAACAGTCACATTGCTTATCGGCTGATTATTAGGATTCTTAACTGCGGCGGAGTAATATGAAAAATCTTTTTCAATAATCACTATTTCTGCAGTATCTGAGATTCCATAGCCGTAAACCTCGCCTAGTATTTGATAACTACCCGCTGTTAAATAACCAGGATAAGTGAATGACCATGTATATGATTGGTTTGGTTCCAAAGTTAAGCTGGTTAATCCGTCAGTACATGAGGTATCGACGGTCAATTTAAACCAATTTATAATCTCATAACCGGCCTGGCACGATGTGTTCCAATTTAAATCAATCGATTGTTCGGACGTATTTCTCGCTGTGACGGAAATTTTAATCGAGTCTCTAAATAGATATTCTGTTTTATCTGTAGAGACATCGACTTTTATCTGCCCGTATAAAATTGAACTTGCGAGAAGATATAAGAAGATCATCAAAGATTTTTTCATAACTGTACCCCACTTCATTAATGTAATTTAAATTTCTAATTTTATTATTCCAATTTTTGAATTCAGCCATATCTAAACTTTAGAACTAATTAATTATTAAAAATGATGAGATTACTAATAGGCCGGCGGTAAGATATTTCAATTTATCTCCCCAGAGATTTAGTTTTTTATACATTTCTTATTATAAATGAAATCCAATCGAAATATATTTAATTATTACAAATCTCAAAATATACGCCACGTAAAAACGCTTATTAATTTACTCAATAAATGAAAATTGCAGCTTTTGCATAGATTTTTTCATTTTGGGAAATTAATTTCGAAATAATTTCCGTCTAATGAAATCAGTCATTCGAATGCTGAATAAAAGAAATGTCGGGATCTGAATGTCTGAAGAGATACTTGACGCCGCCGGATTGAATTATAACACTTTACAGAGCAAAATTATTTTCGTCCATAATGGTGAATCCATCAAATATCTTCCATCCGGTATCCGGCATCCAGTATCCGGTATCTGTTATTTTAATCCCTTATCACCATCTATCAAGTATCCAGTATCAAGTTCCAGTATCAAATATGTATTTCATTATTTGGATAATGAAAAGTAAAAATTACCCCATAATCCAACCTTTTTACAACCTATTCTTTTTAATAACCTGGTCATGTGAATAGATATCAATATTCAATTGGCTTAACCTTTGCACAATAGAGGACAAAATTTTTCCGATAAACTAACCGGGGATGTTAATGAAAAAGATATTTCTTTCTTTTTTAATCTTATACTCCTCATCTTTTGCTAATCCGAATTTCACCGTAGGAAGTAATCCATTTTATACTTTCTTCGGATTTCCTCATGACATTCTGGGCTGGCCCAATAAAGCGGTCTTCACTTATTTCTATCCGCAGGTGCTGCCGTGGCAAGGTAATGTTACAAATATAAGCGAACGGCCGAATGATACTTATATAAGCAACTACAACAACTTCGATTTTCCGGTTCCTGATGAATATACCGGCGATCCGAAGGCTATAAAATCTTATATGAGAGCATCCGGTTATGCTTATCAAAACAGGTACAGCTTCGGAGGTATTTGGAATTTTGGAACCTGGGGAAAAGTCTACCTGGAGCTTGGAACCACTCAAATAGATATGGAAGAGAAAGTAGACGGAATAGTCAGAAATAATACAACGCTCGAGCTGATCCCCGTTGCTGCAAGAACCGATGCAGGAAGGAGCTTATATGATGTACAGTTCGTCTACGCAAGCTACCTCTTCGGCAATCCTTTTGGGGTTAGAATCCAATACCAGACTAAAAATACAACCGCTCCGGATGCGCAAATCAGGTTCGTCAGAAACGGTACAGAGATAGTTTCGAATCACCTTACATGGGGCTGGACTACAACTCCATGTGCGCACATTTTTGAAACTTCCAGCCAGAATTTCGATGCATGGTTCCTTAATGATTATACGCTCTATAAAGGCGGCCAGCTTGATCTGCAGGCTAGCTATGAATATAAGAACCATAAATCGGGTATTAGGTATAGGAGAAACCGGGAACACGGGCAGACATACTACTGGCAAAGCAGTGCGGCTGAAACAGATCCTTATGCTAATTTTATGGGAGGCTACAGCACCGATTTAAGATATGAAGATGAAATAGCAAATGACCTTATACGCGCTTATGATAAGGTGAAATTCTGGCAGATCGGGGATGCAAATCTCGGCCTTTTATTTTTCCTTCAGTATGCAGATCGGGATAATAACACCGTTAGTACAAATGAAGATGCAAACAGTGAGCCTCTCAGCAGCGATTCCGAAAATGAATATACCATAGAAGTGAACCCCTGGGTGAATTATAAATTCGGAAAGAGTTATTTTGATTTCGGGTGGCTTTTTGAGTTCTCGCTTACAGGGATGGAAAATACTGCTCCCCGCTGGAACGGATCGATGGGGGCAACTGAAAAAGGAGTCGTCAGGGCTTCTTACCCATACGAAGACGGATTCAGCCCTTCCTGGGAAGATTTCTCACAAGGCAGCAATAACTATTTCGCTACAGGTTTCGAGGCATCTACTTCAGTTAACATTGCAGGCCGTTTTTCTGCGCTCGGTTCGGTTCTTATGCTGCGGAAATATAGTTTTATAAAGAAAGAATACGGCGATTCGGAAGTGCCTGAGGGCGGCGGGGAATATATATTCAATCCTACGCATATCCGGCATGATTACAAGAACGAAACTTGGATGACCGGATCAGTTGGGCTTTCTTACGGCTGGGGCCCTGTTCAGCTGCTGGCATCAATGCAGCTTCCGCTTGCATACCTGCTGGAGAAAAATACACTGCTGGAAGGTTCAGGAACTACACTGGTCGATTTGACCCAGAGAAATGTCTGGGCTGTGCAGGAGCCTGTAAGCTTCAGGTTTTTACTTGTGTTCGGGCTGGAAAGGCCGTAAGCTGGATGCTGGCCTGCCCGGCGTAGTCCCGATTCTATCGGGACGTAGCCGGGATACTGGATACAGGATTCTGGATACTGGATACAGGATTCTGGATACAGGATACAGGATGCAGGATACCGGAGTTGGGATTCGGGATGCATAATAGAAGGATTTTAAACATTAATGTTTAATAAAATTAACTGTATAGTTTTTATTATTGCCGTATAACTTGTAATAAGTAAAACCATTCCCTTCCGCGATATTTTTTACCTCATCAATTGAAAGCTTATCGGGATCTCCTGCAAGCTCGGAAATTGATAGAATTCCTTCGGGCTTCAGAATGCGGTGAAATTCCTGCATATACTCTTTTTTATTCTCCACTTCCCCGATCACGGTAACCATAAAAATTCTGTCAAATATATTATCAGCAAAATCAAACTTCTCTCCTGAGCATAAATAGTAACTGACATTTCTTATTCCTTTTTTATCAATCCGCTTTTTAGCATATGCGAGCATCTCTTGCTGAATATCAGCTAAATACAAACTTCCTTTCGGCAGCTTTGCGGCAATCTCAGGAGAAAAATATCCCGGCCCGGGCCCGACTTCCAAAACTGTCATGTTATCGTTTAAATCCAGCCTTTTTATTAATTGTTTAGGAGATAAGAAAATATTTCTTAATGGTATAAGCAGGGTAAAAGCAAATTGATGGGGAAAGACTCCTTTGGAAGCAAACCTTTTCATTACACTTGATTTATCTTTTTTAAGAAATGAATTATCTTACTGCAGTTCAGAATTCATTTATATTCTCGTTAACTTAATCCGGTATCCCGAATCCGGCATCCTGTATCAACTCCTTTTGTATAACCAGAGATTAGGATTAAGAATAAGATTAAGATCGTTTTTCAATCCCTAAACCACAACCAATGCTCATCCTTATCCGCCATCCGGCATCTGGTATCCGGTCTCCTGCAGCTCTCTACTTCCTCGGCAGCCACACTTTCATTTCCCCTTCTCCCCTATTAGACCATGCATAATACGGAACTGCAGTCACTTTAATTTTTTCGTCCTTTGTTTTTGACGGGACTTCTCCGGTAATTACATTTATTCCGCCGAACAAAGAAGACTTCTGCACGTGGAGATCAGCATCGTCTGGAATTAGAATATTTTTTAATGAAAAGTTATTGTCAATTCCCTCTAAACAATAAACCAACGGACCGTATTCCAGGGCAGTAAGATTACTATCTTCCGCAACCAGATGATTTGCGGCCACATGTTTTATTTCCATCGGGAGAATTAATTGAATTATATCACCATCCTTCCAAATCCGGTTGAGAACCGCATAGCCATTATGCTGTCGGAATTTAAAATCATTGCCATTAATTTTTATTGAATTTTTCTCAATAGAAGGATTTATATATGAATATAATTCACCGGGCATAACCTTGTTCTCAGCCCAGCCCGGGATTCTTAATTTAAGTATAAACCGAACTGGATTTTCCAGCTTCAATGATAACAAAACTTTCCCATCCAAGGGGTAATTTGTTTTTTGTTCAATAGACACTTTCTTATCATTAATTATTAGGTTTGCTTTATTTGATGCATAAAGATTGACATAAAGAATATCATTACTTAATGCATAAATCATTCCCGGAACTGAAGGGATAAAACGGATCAAATTTGTAGGACAGCATGAACAATCGAACCATGGCTGCCTGGTTTTTGCTCCCTGGTTGAATGCAAATTTCCCGTCGGCTTCCAGAGGGTTGACATAAAAGAAATTTTTCCCGTCAGCAGAAATACCCGAAATTAATCCGTTATACATTGTCCGTTCAATAAGATCGAAATATTTCGATTCACCCGTAAGCTTGAATAGCCGGATATTCCAAAATACATCGCCGATTGATGCGCATGTTTCCCCGTAAGCGGTAAGGTTGGGGAGTTCATAATCACTGCCGAGAGATTCGCCTTCATGCCTTGCTCCTATACCGCCCGTTATATATATTTTCCTCTCGACCATATTTTCCCAAATCTTTTTTACAGCATTTAGATATGATCGATCACTGTACATTTCTCCGACATCGGTCATGCCTGCATACATATATACTGCACGTACGGCATGCCCGGCAATTTCAGTCTGCTCCGTAACAGGCTTGTCATCCTGACTGTATTGGCCGTAAAGCTTATGAGTAGTAGAATCGCCGCGCAGATCCAGGAAAAATTTAGCCAGCTCCAAATATTTTTGATTGCCGGTGATCTGATATAGTTTAATCAAACCGGTTTCGACAATTTGATGCCCGGGGGGAATTGTTAATTTGCCCGGACCAAAATTCTTTACAAGCAGATCTGCATTCTTGAGAGCAATCTCGAGCAGGTTCCGTTTTCCCGTAGCCGTATAATGAGCGGCGGCAGCTTCAAATAAGTGGCCGCTGTTATAAAGTTCATGACTAGCAACTTCTCTAGTCCATCTCTTCCCGCTTTTCGGAACCCAGGGTGCCGGAGGATTATCAGGATCTATGGAAAACCAAGTAGTAAGATACCCGTCGGGCTCCTGTCCTATTTTTATAATCGATATAACGGAATCAAGATAATTATCCAAGGATTTATTGGGAGCACTGATTAATGAATAAGATGCTCCTTCGATAATTTTATAAACGTCGGTGTCATCAAAAGGCATTTTGCCATGAACTTTACCGGTTTTTTTCTTCCCGGCTATCAAAAAATTTTCCAGGCGTCCTTCGGCTGTACATTTGGCAAATCCATATGGTATAGTGGAATCCTGGACCGTTTTTATTTTAGGAAGCCAAAAGTCGTCAGTCAATTCAACATTTTTAATATCGACCATAGAAATAGGATAATGCCGATATTGCTTTTGGCCGCATGATAATGCAATTAAAAGGAGTGCGGAAGCAAGGATAAAAGTTTTCATATTAAAAATTATTTTAAAAGTTTTTGAAATTGAGCGTTACACCGGGATCGTATAAATGTTTAAATTTTAAACTAAAATATTATTGATTGAGTATTTTAAAAACTGCTTTCTTAACGGAAGAAGGTTCCGAAAGATGGCAGCCCGGCTTGTGTGCCTCGCCGGGGAAAAAAACAGCAAAGGTATCAGCCGGAATATAAAGTCTGCTTGCCTTCTCTTCAATCTCATTATAAAAGGATACATCTTTTAACTCGTTATAATCTTCTTTAAGTTTCATAATTTCGGAGGGACAATAACCGATATACTCAAATCCCGTTAAAACAAGCTGAATGTCAATGTATTTACGGTGTGATTCCCATTTTTTTTCTGTTTCCGGATTTGTTATATACTTTTGAATAATCAGGTAAGCAGACTCATCTTTAATGGAATAGTTTCCCGGATCGATTGAACTGAGATTATTATTCAATAAAAATTTATTGACACCATCCAAATAAGGAATTAAAGATGCATATTTATTTATATTTTCTATAATATCGACAAACATAATTTATTTCCGGATTAATATGATTAAAATATTTTTTTATGAATAGTCTAATATTACCACTTGATATTTTTATCAATAAAATCGATAAGATCCTCCGCCATTTCCTTTTGTTCGGAAACATTAGGGTGGCGGTGTGTATTATTGTATTTAAAAAAATGGGTAAATATTTTCGGATCATTAAACTGGGCAGCTGCTTTCCGTATATAATCCGGCCAGGGAGAACCTTCCCTTGTAGCGTCCATGCTTCCTAATGCGCAAATAATATAAGCCTGAGGGTATTTTTCCCTTATAG
>DATKLQ010000618.1:0-15253 GCA_035542335.1 Ignavibacteriaceae bacterium
GATACAAGGTGAAAAATATGAAGAGCAGTAACATGCCAATACCATAATTACGGCTCATAATGGAGAACTCGTAAAGAGGTAAAGCGCCAAAAATAAACAACCCTTTTTGAATTTTTGTAAAAGGCGAATTAAAAAGAAAAACGGTAACAGCGGTGATCGCAATAGATAGACTGGCTACTTTTAAAACTAAGGGAGTTTTAATTATTAGCCATCCAATATAAAGAATGAAATACCAGAGTGCCGGATGTCCTTCTGATTTTAAATAATGGATAAAAGTCGGTAATGATTTGCTTTCCAAAACCAGGCTTAATGCTCGCATTTCATCACGATAGACTTCATGATACGATGAGATCCGAATGACAGAAATACTATATATTGAAACTAGTAAGAATAATATTAAATAATTTTTAAAAAAGAGATAAAATTCAGTTTTGATTTTTTCCTTTAAAGTTATAATGTGTGAAATTTCATTATAAATTTTGAAAAATATAAGCGATGGGTATCTAGTGATCATTATTAGTTCACTCGTAATTTCTGCACTCGATCCGGAGAAGCTTTTTTCTTTTTTTCGTTATGATTCTCATATAATTTGAAATGCATAAGTTTTTTACGATTTAAAAATCCTTTCATCGAAACAAAAAGTACTTCGAAACCATATTTAACACTTCCTTTAAAGTTAATTGATGAAGCTTCTTTGAAGTATTTTGTTGGGCAGGTAATTTCTGCTATTTCATAACCTAACATAAAGATTTGAGAGATCAGCTCATTATCAAAAGCAAAGTCATTTGAATTATCTTTATAATTGATTAGTTCCAAAACTTCCCGAGAAAAAGCTCTATATCCGGTATGATATTCTGAAAGTTTTTGACCTAACAGAATATTCTCAATAAATGTTAAAATTCTGTTGGCAACATATTTGTATAAAGGCATTCCTCCATTTAAAGCACCTTTACCCAAAATTCTTGAACCTAAAACTACTTTATAAATATCATTAGCAATGAGCCAAGCCATTGAAGGTAACAATTTGGGAGTATATTGATAATCAGGGTGCAGCATAATAATAATATCAGCACCCAGGATTAAAGCTTTATCATAACAAGTTTTTTGGTTTCCTCCATAACCAATATTTTTGTCATGCTTAATAATATATTTGATACCTAACTCGTGAGCAACTTTCAATGTTCCATCGTTACTATTATCATCTACAAGAACTATTTCGTCCACGATATCTAAAGGGATTTCAGAATAAGTTTTTGCGAGCGTCCCCTCAGCATTATATGCGGGTAGAACAACAACTATTTTTTTTGTATTCAGCATTATTTTTGCCTTTTATGCTTTTAAGAAAAGAAGTCATAATAACCAAAGTTAACAAATACAGTGCCATTTAGAAAACTTTTTATAACCTTAACGCACAATATTTATATACAAATGTTCCGATCTATATGGGCAGGAGCATTTGCTTTCTTAGTTGATTTTTCAATTTTATATTTTCTCACTCAATTTTTAAAAATTTATTATCTCTATTCATCTATAATAGGATTTTTTTCCGGACTTTCAATTGTTTATATTTTAAGCATAAATTGGGTGTTTTTTAACAGAAAGTTCAAAAATAAATTTGTAGAAATAGTAATTTTTTCCTTTATCGGAATTGTTGGGGCTCTTCTTAATACTATATTTATTTGGGTATTTACTGAATCTTTGAGTTTTAATTATCTAATATCTAAAATTGTTTCAACAGCCATTGTTTTTCTATGGAATTTTTTTGCTAAAAAAATATTTCTGTTTTAAAAATTTTCGCTACAAATCAATAATAAAATAAATGCTAAAGAAGTTGCTTTAGTGGAATAATGATGAAACTAAAAGATGGAAAACAAATGATAATATTTAACTTTTCATTTTTAAACAGTTTTGAAAAAAAAAGTTTCTGCCTTCTTAAACTCTGATTTCCCTTTCTTCTGGCTTAGGCTAATTATTCGAATTGAAGAATCTTTCAATAATAAATTCAAATAGCATTTGGTATACATTATCTTAAAAAAGAAATAAAGTTGATGTTTAAGATCACTTAAAATAATATTTGAATGGGTCAACACGTATAAAAATTTACAGTGCCTTTATTTGCTCCTTGCAAAAAAATGATGACTGTTCATGGTGCAGATTGGTTTATCCCGGAACAAGCAAAATACTACAGCAAATGGGATGTTCGTTTTGTTAAAATAATGCTGCCTCTTTATATAAAAAAATCAAATACCGTAATATCTGTTTCGGAGATCACAACCGATAATTTTAATAGGATATTAAAATTACGCGAAGGAAAAATGAAAACTGTTTATTTTGGTCCGGCGAAGTTCTTTAAGAAAGTGACAGATCAGAATAAGCTTAATGAGGTTAAAGAAAAATATAATCTGCCTGATAAATATATTTTTTCACTTTCAAAATACGGTGTGGGCGGCGGTTTACGAAAAAATATTGATAAAGTTTTTATAGCTTACGAAATTATCTTACCCAGCATTTCTAAAAATATAAAGCTTGTAATCGGCGGGAAAAATTGTGATAAATACGTTCAAGATTTAAAGCTTCCAAAGAAGGAATATTTAGATAACATTTTTTTCCCAGGTTACATAGAACAAGAAGATTTACCAGCTATCTATACAATGGCTGAATTATACTTATATCCATCTAATGTTGAAGCCTTCCCAATACCAATTACCGAAGCGATGTCCTGTGGTACCCCAATTGTAACTTCAAATTCAAATGGTTTGAAGGAAATTGCCGGAGAAGCTGCCTTCTTTGTTAATCCTAATAATCCTCAAGAGATAGCAGATGCGATAATAAAAGTTTTAAGTTCAAATGATATTAAAAACAATCTCTCCAAAAAAGGTTTGGAAAGATCAAGGTTATTCGATTGGAATAAATGTGTGAAAAGAACATTAGAGTTATTCGATGAAGTAATTAAGAATTGAAAGCTTTTAGATTAAAAATACAGATATAAATCCTAAACTGGCAAAGCCAGATCCCAATATTGTACTTGTTAATTGATATTCATTAATAGTTAAATTAAAATAAAATCTTTTATTTAAACTTATAACGAGAGAGGAATAACTTTGAACTTTCCAATATTCTACCTGTTTGATAAATCGTTAATGGCAATAGCATGATAAGAATGAAGCTGGACATAATTGCCTTGGTGACTCTAGTGCTTATTACGGGCTTCGTAGCAGTTCGAATGGTGGATTTCAGTATTTCGCCATTTGAAGATGCAGCAATGCTAATGCGGCATGCAGATCACCTTGCGCACGGTCAGGGGATTGTGTGGAATGTTGGCGAACCGCCTGTGGACGGCGCGACGGACTTCCTTTTCCTATTAGTTGTTGGACTACTCCGTTGGATCGGCTTCTCAATTAACTCTGCAGTTTTGCTGATAACAGTTATCTCCCACTTTGTAACTGTATGCCTCATATATATCGGTATGCGGCGTGTACAGCAATCTGGTATTATTCCTGCTTTTTTGAGTGCACTCTATTTTGCCGTTGGTCCTGGGCTTTTCCTTTGCGCTGCATACCTCGGAACACCCTTTTTCACTCTCGGTGTAGCTCTGTGTTGGCTCTTGGCTCAACGTCTGCTATTGCCCCAAAGCAGGAACGTCTCAGCCTATATTTCTTTCTCCGCTGCATGCCTGGCTGCCAGCCTTATTAGACCGGAGGGAGTGCTGATTTCTGTGTTCATACTGGGTGCTGTAAGTATATTGATTCCTCGCAGCGAGCTTCGGAGACTTATATCTGTTTTCGCGAGCGTCTTTTTATTGCTAGGAGGTTTATACTTCTTTTGGCATTGGAGCTATTTTGGATATCCGCTCCCTAATCCCTTCTACAAGAAAGGAGGAGGACTACTCCATATAGATGCACTTAAGTCCTCTGTCAGGAACAGTCTGTGGCTGGGATTTCCATTCATTCCTTTTTTCCTACTTGCTGTTCGTTCCAGGCAAAGCCTTCGAAGAGGCATAGCGTTCCTAATACCTATTGTTGGTGCTACTTGTATGTGGGTATTAATCTCCGATGAAATGAACTTCGGCCATCGTTTTCAGTACCCCATTCTTGCACTGTATATCCTCTCCTGGTATCCATTGCTCCGTCGTGAACCCGAAGACTTCCAATTCCCAAGATTTGCTTCGTTCAATAAAATGCAGAAAGCGGCTATTATTCTAATCACCATTACCATTATAGCTCCGATCTTTGAACGAAATATTTTGTATTCTCGATCCATTACCTACGAGCACGATGGAAGAGTTGAAATTGGAATGATGCTTAGTAAATACGCCTACCGTAGGTACACAATTGCAACAACCGAAGCTGGAATACTGCCGCTCTACTCAAAATGGCGTACAATAGATACCTGGGGGCTAAATGACCGGTGGATTGCTCATGCAGGGGGATTGACGTATGAGTATCTCTCCTGTCAAAAACCCGATGTTATAATGTGGCATGAGTATTTTTCCCCAATCTGTCCGCCATCGGTCAAGCGGCTTCATCACCCATGGTTCAAAATGGTGATGACATTGAAGAAGTATGCTGAAAAGAATAATTTCACACTCGCTGCCGTGTTCGGTGCGAAACCAGATGAGACCCATTACTACTATGTACGCCCTGATCTCCCAGAGCACGATGAGATTGTAGATTCAATCAGACACTGTACTTACTTTTGGCCTATGAACGGCAAAATAGCCACTAACTACGCTCCGATGACTCAAAAGGAATAAGTTACGAAGGGAAAAAATAAAAATAGATAGAAACAAAATAATTTTAGTATTAAAAGATAACCAGTTGTGTTAAGAAATTTTAGAAAAATTTTTCACATTATAAATTAAAGGAGGAAAATTTGTGATAGTAACCAATAAAAATACTAAGAAAAACTTTTGGCGAAAACTTCTTTGGATAGTATTAATTTCCCTTGTTTTGATTATTGCAGTTGCCTTTATATTTAGAGGTGAATTAAAGAAGACTGGGTTACGATATGCATACTGGGAATTAAAAGGAAGGCATCATGTTGATTCGACACCAACAAGAGTTGTTAGCTTTTATTCCGACTCTTTAAAGATTGTTGGAGATTTATTTGAACCGGAACTCTCCAGTAGGGATAGAATGAGCCCTCCGGGTATTTTACTTTTACACGGTGCAGGTCCGCTGCATAGAAAAACCAGAATAATTCAGGTTCTTGCCAGAAAATTTTGCGATAAAGGTTATACTGTTTTGGCCATTGATTTTAGAGGATATGGTGATTCACAAGATCCCCAAAGTTTCAGTCCAAAAAATTTTGATTTTGCTCAAGATGTCGTTTCATCTATCAATTATTTAATAAACGATGTTGGGGTGGATTCAAGCAGAATTTATATTATAGCCCATTCATTTGGAGCAGGGGTAGCTATAAACTATATGGTTAAGTATGGGACAATAAATAAGGCTAAAAAAATGGTTCTCATTGGGCCTCCACGGAGAGTTGAAGAAAGAATTACTGGATCGGAAGCTCAAGAAAGTGAGTTTTTCGTTGAAAGAGCTAATAAGGATATGGCTTTACCTTTTCGTATAACTCTTTCTGATCTGAAAATTATGGGAGAACACACAAATATTGAAGAGCTTGTTTCAATGCCAAATCATTTCCCATTATTTTTAATAGATGGAGAAAAAGAAAATAAGGAGGATTTAAAAGCCTTACGTGAAATTGTTGCAAGTGCTCTCCCGCAAACAGATTATTGGACCGTCCCTGGGAGTGACCATTATTTAAATATTTACTACATAGATGGAATACTTTGTTATGATGGAGATATTATACCGAAATTCGTCAATAGGGTTGATGAATGGTTAAAATCAAAATAGTTATCAATAAGAAAATCAAATAAGTATTATGTATTTAGATCAGGCGGAAGATGTTAAAAAAACTGCAGGAAATTTATCTTCATCTTTTTTAATAAGAATTGCACGTTATCCGTTCTTGGCAGTTTATATTATTGTCATTCCACGAATGCTCGGCTCTTCAAATTATGGAGAGTTAGCATTTTTCATATCGATAGTAATGTTGACTTCTGATATATTTACCTTTGGACTCCCTCTTGTTTTAGGAAGATTTATCCCTGAATTTATTGTTAAAAAAGAACAAACTAAACTTGAACAACTAGTTTCGGGTTATTTCATTTTAGAATTTATAATTAGTCTTATTTTAGGTTTGACCGGAATAGTATTGTACTTTGCTTTACCTCTTCAGGAAGAAGGAATTCTCCCTTATATAATTATTTATTTTGCTATTATTATAGAAATTTATTCAGCTATTCTTTTTTCTACCTTATATGGTTTGAATTATGTGGGCAAAGCAAACATGATAAATTTATTCAGAACTGCCTTCCGGTTATTATTTATTTTTGCGCTTTATCCGGTTTTTGGATTTCTCGGTGCTATATTTTCGCTTTTACTTACGCCTCTTGTCTCTGGTATTTATGCTTTTTTTTCTATAGGAAAAGTGATAAAAATTAAAATACATAAACCGATAATTAAAGAATTTATACCCAAACTGAAATTTGGAGTTGTTATTTTTACTCCAACTTTATTGTTTTCATTTCAGCAGCAAATCGGACCTGCATTTCTTAAAAGTTTTTCTTATACTAATAGTGAAATAGGTTTTTTTGATTTAGCTAACCAGGGATTTCTTGTTTTATATGGATTAGCTATTGTTGGTTTTGATGCTTTGATTCCAATAACTTCAAAATTTCAGGTCATAGGAAGATCTGAAAAAAGTATTGATTGGCTTACTTTACTGCTAAGATATATACTTCCAATAATATTAATTATCGTCTCTGGTTTTTATTTCTTTGGTAAAGAATTAATAACGTTTGTTTTGGGGATGGGGTATATTCATATTTACCCAATTGCTTTAATAATTTTGTCAACCATACCGATCTGGGTTATTGGTCAATTGGGATATGTTAGATCGGTTTCACTTTCAAAAGCAAAACCATATTTCCTTTCAGCATTATTTTCTACTGTAATTTTTGTGTTATTTGGAATTTTATCAATTAAAAATTTAGGATCAGTTGGGCTGGCATTAGCTATACTTTTTAGCAGCATAACATTTTCGATAAGCATGTTATTATTCTATAAAGAATTGATTTCTAGATTGACTAATATTTTATTGAAGATGCTTATTTCATTAATTAGCTTTTTGCCAATTTTTTTGTTGAATTCTCCTAATATTGCATTAAAGATACTTACGTTTTCATTCTGTTTAGGTCTGTTTTTAGTTATTCTATCAAAATTAGAAATAATTAATAAAAATGAAATAAAACAGATAATTGCTGTTCTTGAAAGGAAAAACCCCAATGATGAGGTGTTTCTTTATTCATAAATTTTATTAATCTCAAAATCCTCTAAAATAGAAAGAAATGTTACGATCTAATGAGAATCAATCAGAGCATGAAAAAAAATTAAATGAAAATACAGTTGATCCAAACACAATTTTTCATGGAAAAATCCTGATATTTGTGCCCCACATGGATGATGAAATTTTATCCTGTGGCGGGACGATTGCTCAAATTAAAAATAAAAATTCTATTTATTTTATTTTTGCGACCGATGGAAAGCAATCACCTTATTCAAAGGAAACTGTAAATGTAGATCTGAATAAAATCCGTACTAATGAATCTAAAACAGCTTTAAAAAGTTTAGGTATCCCCTTAGAAAATATTTCATTCCTGAATTTTCCCGAAAGAAAACTTAAAAAACATTTTAAGGATTTAACTTCACAGTTACGGCATATAATTAATGAAATAAATCCTGATTTTATCTTAACTCCGTTCAGGTTTGATCGTCATCCCGATCATTTGGCATTAAGCAAAGCTTCTTTCAAAGCGTTTTTGGATTCCAATTCAAAGGCGGAATTGTTTGAATATTTTGTTTATATCGAATGGCAATTACTTAAATATAAAGACATTAGATTATATATTAAACCGGATCTTCTGGTTAAGATAAATACTGATAAAGTCACACAATTGAAAAGAGCTGCATTTGAATTCTTTGAAAGCCAAACAAAAATATTTTTCAGAGATCAGAATCGTCCAATACTGCCTGAAGATTTTCTGGATAATAACTGCAGACTGCCGGAATTTTTTTTAAAAACAGATCTTAAATCTGACAATTCTGTTTTTAATAGCTCAAAATTATGGATTATGGTAGCTCATGCTATTGAACCTTCATTAAAATATAGAAAAGACAAATTTCTTTCTTTTGTATACAGGATCTGGAAAAGATAATGTCCTCAGAATGTATTAAAAAAGTCTGTGTTTTTACTGAAACGTATTACCCCATTATTGGAGGCGGAGAATCACAGGCTGTTCTTCTAAACAGCGGTTTAGTTGAGAATAATATTCAGGTTCTTGTTGTAGTAAGACGAAATTACTCAGCATTAAAAAAGGAAGAAGTTATTAATAATGTCAGAGTCAGAAGGATTAAACCTATTGGAAAAGGAAACTTCCAAAGATGGGTGATGATTTTTACAAGTGTACCTGTCTTAATTAAGGAAAGAAAAAATTATGATCTGATATTTGTTTCAGGTTTCAGAACTCTGGGAATACCCGCTGTTTTGGTAAGTAAAATATTTAGAAAAATATCAATTCTAAAATCGGATACACTTGGTGAAATGTCGGGAAATTTTTTCTTGCCGGGTTTACAAAACATTGGAGTCAACAAGTTCCCCTTTTTATTAAAAGTGTTTTTATATTTTAGGAATTTGCTTTTTAAAAAAGCTGATGCCTACGTAAGCTTATCTAAAGAAATAACATCAGAATTTAAGAATAGTGGGGTTGATCAGAGTAAAATATATGAAATACCTAATTGCATTGATCCGGAAAAATTTTTCAAGGTAACGGAAGATGATAAAGTTAAGCTGAGAACTAAATTAAATCTTCCTGTGAAAGGTAAAATTCTAATCTTTACTGGGAGGCTGGTGTTATCGAAAGGTTTGCCTCTTTTAGTAAATGTGTGGAATGAAATTCAAAAAAAATACAAAGATGCGATGCTTTTAATTGTTGGTTCGGGGAAGGATATCCTGTTTTCCTGTGAAGAGGAGATAAAGAATTTTGTCAAGGAAAACAAACTTGAGGGAAGCGTTCGTTTCACCGGTTTTGTAAATTCAGACGAAATTCATGAATATGTGAAGTCTTCGGATATTTTTGTACTTCCTTCAGAATCTGAAGCACTTCCAGTCTCTTTAATAGAAGCTATGGCTTGTGGATTGGTACCCATCGTAACACCTGTTGGTGGTATAAAAGATGTTATTAAGAATAATTTCAATGGTCTTTTAATGAATGTTGGAGACTTTAAGCAGCTGTACCATTTTATCGAATTATTAATAAATAATGAAAATCTTTTAAAAAAAATGGGAGAAAATGCCCTTTTAACGGTTAGCCAAAAATATTCTAAATCAATTGTATTAAAAAGTTATATTGATTTATTTAATAAGCTAAATAACTCAAAATAGCAAATTGTGATTTAATATTTTAGTTTAAGACAGACATTAATTAATAACCTAATAATAAGGATTTATCAATGTCAACTTATAAACCGAGGAGGAAAACATTTTTTATTTTTTTTATAGTAATACCAGTTATTTCAGCTCTTTTATTGGGAGAAATCTATGTGAGACTTTTTAAAGAATATATGACACCGGAAATTCTTAAGACAAAATCCCTTCAATATAGTCCATCAATTTTTTCTAGATTCATTTTTCCTGAAAAAAAACAACGGACTGAAACAGCTGGCAGAATAGCTTCATATGCTATTAATTCAAAGGGCTACAGGGGGAAAGAATTTTCCATTAAAAAAAATAAAGGTACTATAAGAATTATTTTCTATGGCGGTTCTGCCACATTTGATATATATGAAACCGAAGGTAAAGACTGGCCGCATAGAATTGAACAAATGCTCAAAGAGAAAGGAATATTAAATGTTGAAGTCATAAATGCTGGTATTCCTGGGCTTACTTCAGTTGATTGTGTCGGGAGGATTTTTGCAGATGGATGGTCTCTCGAACCTGATTACCTTATTATGTGTGAAGCTTGGAATGATATCTGTTATTTTCCCAATACAACCACAATGCAAAAATTCTGCGGTCCTTATAATGAAAATGATGACCCCCGTATAAGTTATCAAAGTTCATTAGATAAAATTTTATGTGAGGCATCTCAATTATACGTACGCTTACGGGGGCGATATTATGACTGGAAATATGATATAGGACTTGAAGGAGCTTCTAATCAAAATGAATCTAATCGGGAAATTAATGAACTTGGTTTAAGACAATACCGACTAAGTTTGGAGATGTTCGTTGATCTTGCTCGAAACATTCATTCAATTCCAATTCTTATAACTCAGCCTCGACTTTTTAGAAAAAACAATATGGATGAAGAAAAATTAAGAATTGCATATAAATATGTAAAGCTAAACCATGCAGATATAGTTAAAGCTTTTGAATTAACTGATGTAATTATTAAAGATATATCTAAATCTAAACTTGTTCACATGATTGATCCCTCCAAAGAAATGAGTGGAAACTCTGAATATTTTTATGATCATGTACATACAACCGATAAAGGCTCTTATCAATTAGCGAAAATAATCTCAGAAGATTTATACGGTTTGATAAAAAAAATTAATAACAAGTAAAAGGAAACTTATGTCAAAACTAACAATAATTTCTGACTTCGGGTCTTATTTAAAGGCCAATAAAAAGTGGTGGCTATTTCCAATAATTATATTTTTGATTCTCCTAGGAACTCTAATTGTTCTGGCTGAAGGTTCTGCTATTGCACCATTTATTTATACTTTGTTTTAATTGAAAGGGAGGAAGAAACATTGAATATTTTAGGTATCTCTGCCTACTATCATGATTCTGCTGCGGCATTACTTAGAAATAGTGAGATAATTGCTGCCGCTCAGGAAGAAAGATTTACTAGAAAAAAACATGATCACGAATTTCCAATAAACGCAGTTAAATATTGCCTGCATGAGGGCGGAATAACTTCTAAAGAATTAGATTATGTCGCTTTCTACGATAAGCCGATTACTAAATTTGACAGGATCCTTGAAACATATCTGGCCTATTCTCCCAAAGGAATTAAATCGTTTGTAAAAGCTGTTCCATTATGGATCCGAAAAAAAATATGGATGTCCGATCTAATTAAAAAAGAATTAGACTATGATGGGGAAGTATTATTTCCGGAGCATCATGAATCTCATGCTGCCTCTGCATTCTTTCCATCACCATTTCAACGAGCAGCATTTCTTACAATTGATGGAGTAGGTGAATGGGCGACTTCATCTTATGGTTTGGGAATAGATAACAAAGTTAAAATTTTAGGGGAACTTCATTTTCCTCATTCACTTGGATTGTTATATTCGGCATTTACTTATTTCACCGGTTTTAAGGTTAACTCAGGTGAATATAAAGTAATGGGGTTGGCTCCTTACGGCAATCCGAAATATGTGCAGAAAATTTATGATCATTTGTTAGATCTAAAAGAGGATGGATCCTTCAAAATGAACATGGAATTTTTTGATTATTGTGCCGGCTTAACAATGACAAACGACAAGTTCGAAAAGTTATTTGATGGCCCTCCAAGAAAACCAGAAACCAAACTGACACAAAGAGAAATGGATTTAGCAGCCAGCGTGCAAGTTGTAACTGAAGACATAATGATGCAAATGGCTAAACATGTCAAGAAAATTACAGGAGAAAAAAACTTATGTCTGGCAGGCGGTGTGGCACTTAATTGTGTTGGAAATGGAAAGCTGCTTCGGGCCGGTATATTTGATGATATCTGGATACAGCCTGCGGCAGGAGACGCCGGCGGTGCTCTAGGTGCTGCTTACATTGTACATTATCATTTTTTAAATGAACCTCTTCCTAACAAAAATAATTGTGATTTACAAAAAGGTTCATACCTTGGTACTCATTATAGTAATGAAGACATCAGGGCTTTTCTTGAAAAAAATAATTTGCCATCCAAATATTTTGAAACTAATGATCTGCTTGATAAAGTAACTGATATGCTTCAACAGGAAAAAGTTATCGGATGGTTTCAAGGTAGGATGGAATTTGGACCAAGAGCATTAGGAGCACGTTCTATTATTGGAGATGCACGTTCACCTGAAATGCAGAAAAAAATGAATCTGAAAATAAAATTTAGAGAGAGTTTCCGCCCTTTTGCCCCCTCGGTTTTGGCTGAAAAAGTTTGTGAGTGGTTTGAATTGGATCGGGAAAGCCCTTACATGCTTTTAGTGGCTGATGTAAAAAAAGAAAAACAAAGGATGATGACTAATGATGAAAAAAGCCTGTGGGGAATAGACCAGCTTAATGTTGTACGCTCTGAAGTTCCTGCAATTACTCACATAGATTATTCAGCAAGAATTCAAACAGTAAATAAAAAAGATAATCCATGGTATCATGCGTTGATTTCAAAATTTTATGAAAAAACAGGTTGCCCAGTTATAGTAAATACCTCGTTTAATGTTCGTGGAGAACCAATAGTAGAATCGCCGCTTGATGCATACAAATGTTTTATGAGAACTGAAATTGATGCTTTGGTTCTGGAAAATTTCATCCTATTTAAGGATGAGCAGCCTGAATTTCATGACAATATAGATTGGAGGCAGCTATATGAGCTGGATTAGTGATGTTAAATCGGAAATTAAAGCTCTTGACCTAAGTAAAAAGAAGCTTAGAAATTTCGGCCTTATGGTCGGCGGAGTTTTTCTGCTTATTGCCGGCTGGATACATTTTAAGCAGATTCAAAAACTGCCCGGGACAGAAAATTATTTATTTGTATATCTTTTTTCACTTATAGGCGGAGTTCTTTTTATCCTGGGGCTTATATCCCCGGGAATTCTGAAATCGGTTTACCGGATATGGATGGGACTTGCATTCGCTATGGGATGGATTGTCTCCCCCATATTAATTATGATTCTATACTATATTGTGGTAACTCCATTAGGTATCGCCGCAAAATTATTCCGAAAAGAATTCTTAGATCTGAAATTTAGGGATAATAAAGACTCCTACTGGGTAATAAAATCGGTCGATTCAAAAAATGATTACAAAAAGATGTACTAAGGTTAAGTAAAAAAATACTCCCAAGGTTATTATATAGTTTAAATACCACCCGATAAGCATTTTATTGATCCCATTCATTTAAGGCTCTAACTTATTTACTAGAAATCTTGCTCGACAAGTTATTTTAAAAGGCGTTTTAAAAAAGTAAGAGCTCTGCAAAAAATCTATTGAAGTTTATCCTATCTCACTTTGATAAGTGTTGCAAAATTAATACATATTCAAAATTTGAACTCCCCCTTAGAGTATAATCAGCAAATTATACTGTGTATATCTCGAATAACTGTTAATCAAATATGGCATACATATTGGAATTACAATAACTTAAGCTGAAAATAATGAAAATTGTCACTTATATATCGTTATAATAACTGACTTCAAGTGACCTGAATAATGTATGATAAATAGAAGTTTTTTAATTGCGGGGCTATAATTCAGAATTTCTTTTATCATATTTTTTCATTCGGCCTTTATTTATATTTAAAGAGTTAAAGATATATGTTTAATTTGAATCCATCTGCTAAGAATTATTTTCACTTTAGATATTTTATAATACTTGCACTACTCATTAATACCAATCTTCTATACTCCCAAAGTATTACTATAATATCACCTAACGGAGGTGAAAAATGGGAAGCAAATTCTGTCCAGACTATTACCTGGAAGAGCACCGGTGTTGCTAATGTAAAAGTAGAGTACTCGTTAAACGGTGGTTATTCATGGCATATAATTGAGAAATCTTTTGATGCTTTATTGGAAAAGTACTCATGGACTATCGTTAATGCACAGAGTCCTTATTTTTTAATCAGGATAAGTGATGCATCTAATCCTTTGTTAAATGATATTAGTGACAATGAATTTAGTGTGAAGGTACCTTCTAAAAATAAACTTTCTAAAGTAACGACTGTTCAAATAAAATTAATGCCTTTGGGAGATTCGATTACGAATGGAGATGGAGATCCGGATGATAATGGTTATAGGAGATCTTTATATCAGCAACTTATAAATGCTGGATATAATATTAATTTTATAGGTAGTTTAATTGGAGGCACTCCAGATTTTGATCGTGACCATGAAGGACACGGAGGCTGGTCAGCTTATTTAGAAAATAATGATCCTTTTGGTTTTGCTTTATGGGATGATGTGCCGAGTATTTTAGATGCTAATCCGCCAGATAATCACCCAGATATCGTACTTTTACATATTGGTACAAATGATATTGGTACACATTATACTGGAGCAGATGCTATCTATAACGACACTCCTCAATCTCTTGCTGATGAAGTTAAAATGATTCTTGACAGGATTGATTCAGTAGCTCAAGTAAAAAATTATAGCACGACTGTTTTTTTAGCCCGAATTATTAATAGAAATCCTAATAATGATCCTTATAATGATTATCAGAGGACAACTGATTTTAATATTGAATTACAAAATAGAGCCAACACACTTATTGCGCAAGGACGAAAAATCGTAGTAGTAAATATGGAGGCTGCCTTAAATTATCCGGCTGATCTTTCTGATGATAAACATCCTAATACAACCGGCTATCAGAAAATGGCGAACGCCTGGTTTCATTCTATTCAAGGTTATTATCAACCTGTTTTAGTCGGGCCTGATTCCAATGCTGTTGACCGGCCTGTTAATGTCACTTTAAATTGGAATGCGCCTCCTGCTGCTAATGGCTCAACAGTTTACGAATTACAAGTTGCTACCGATATTGCTTTTACTAATATTGTTTTCAGCAATGCTAGTATCTCTAATACAGAAATTCAACCGACAGGATTGAAATTCGGCACACTATATTATTGGAGAGTTAGAATACCAGATTATGGATGGTCTGCTATTTGGAACTTTACTACAGAACCTATGCAAGTTTTTGCTAAAATATTTTTACAAGGACCTTATAATAGTGGTGCAATGAATACTAATTTGAGAACATTATCCGACTTTCCTAAAGCACAACCTTATAATGTATCTCCTTGGAATTATTCTGGAAATGAAAACGTTACAAATGTTCCTGCAGATATTGTTGACTGGGTTTTAATTCAGTTACGCTCAGCATACAATGGTACTGCGGTTGCAGCCCGAGCTGCATTCTTAAAAAATA
>DATKLQ010000619.1:0-4172 GCA_035542335.1 Ignavibacteriaceae bacterium
TGTTTAATCCTGAAGCAGTCTCGGACATAAACCTAATTACGGGGGGTTTCCCCGCAAAATACGGTGACAGACTCTCTGCAGTCCTCGATGTAACAAATAGGGAAGGAGACAAAAAAAGATCAATAAAGGGAATCATAAATGCCTCCATCATTGATGCTAATTTAGTCTTGGAAGGAAAAAACCCCGGCGGAGTTCCCGGGAGCTGGCTCTTAAATTCCCGCCGGACATATTACGATTTGATTGTTGAGCCGTTTGTAAAAAATGCCGGGCTCGTTGATGAAAATACTACATTCCCGAATTTCTATGATGTTCAGGCAAAGCTTGCGCTGGGTCCTTTCAACGGTAATAAAATATTATTAAATGGTATTTATTCCAGGGACGGCGTTGATGTAATCAGCCCGGACAATAGAAAGACTGCGGACAGCGTCGGCGTTTATAATGTTACAAAAAATGATATTGCGAGCGTCGCCTGGCACTACTCTCCCGGCAGCAAACTGCTAAACAAGCTGATTTTTTCCTGGTACAAGAACAGCGGGGCAACAGATTTTGAATCTAAAATCCTCGATCCCTCTTTAAACCGTGATGATTTTAAAGATATAATCCCCGATACTTTATCCGGCTATCTTCTGAATGTAAAATTTAATGCCGATTTTTCTTTCCGTAAATATTCCGCCGACGATAAGTTTACATATATCTGGGGAGAAAATATTTTTGAAGCCGGAGCCGGCGCCGATATTATGCGGACCATTGTGGATTTTAAATTTGATCTCGATCCGGAATTGGTCGCAATTATTGCTTCTAATCCGCAGTTTAGGGCAGTGCTCAGTGATATAAAGAATATAAAGGATTATAACCGCTACCGCGCTTATGTTCAGAATAATTTTAAAATAGGCGAACGTTTGTTTATAAATCCGAGCTTAAGATTCGATTACTACGATATACTTGACAAAATGTATTTCGCTCCTAGAATTTCATTATCTTATGCTTTGGATGAAGTTACTACCTTGCGTGCCGTTTGGGGAAAATATTACCAGTCTCCCGGTTATGAAAAAATTCTGGATCAAGGCGCGTTGTTTGATTTCAGTGAAAAATATACTAATGATCTTGAAGCCGAAAATGCTTATCATTATGTGCTCGGGATTGAAAGGTGGCTGACGAATGAATGGAATATAAAGATCGAGGGGTACTATAAAGACTTTAATAATTTAATAATTCAAAAAACTGTAACAGGATCCCGGTACTTCACCGAGCCGATACCCGGTACCGATCCGCGGTTTACCACAGGATGGACAAGACCGGTTACAATAAAAGGAGATTCTTTAACACAGATCCCGGTAAATCAATCGGACGGAAATGCTTATGGCCTGGAATTTTTCCTTTCAAAAAAAAATATAAGCGGAAATAACAGGCTTTCCGGGTGGATATCATATTCACTGGGGTTTGCGAAGAGGTACGAAGGGGAACGGGAAATTCCTTTCCGTTTCGATCAAAGACATACATTAAATATTGTTCTTAATTATCAAGTAAACAATTGGCTCCAAGCCGGAATGAGGTGGCAGTACGGATCTGGTTTCCCGATGACCGAACCGGTAGGAATTAAACCTAGAATAATTTTGGTCGATAATAATGGTGATGCCGTCCCTGAAACTCCATATTTCGCAACACGGAAAAGCTCATCTTCTGCTCAGCCTGAGATTATTTATGATGTGGATTTCGGTGATAGAAGATTAAATGCGCGAAAGCCTCCGTATCACCGGCTCGATATCAGGCTTACGGCTTTTACCAATTTTTGGGGAACAGACTGGTCTTTTTACCTGGATGTAATTAACGTTTATAATAGGAAAAATATTATAGCCTATGACTACTATATAACCCCTAAGCTTACTTTGGGGAAAAAAGCAAATACAATGTTTCCTATTCTTCCCACTTTCGGCTTCAGTGCCAGGTTTTAATTAATTTTTTTGATAAGATGACATTTAAAAACAATACAAATTTTCAAAGAGATAAGAAAAGATCTCCTTCCGCCAATAAAAAAATAGTTGATCTGGGGAGCAGAGGAAAATATAATTACAATAATAAGCTGAACAACTTGACCGGCAAAGAGTGGATCAGGTTCAGCAAATCATGGTTTATTCATAAACCTCCCAAAAGAAAAGAAGATGAGATCCTTCACCCGGCAAAATTCCCGGAAAGTTTGATTGAAGAATTTATTTCTTTCTTTACTAAAGAGGGGGAGTGGGTTTTCGATCCTTTTATGGGTACAGGCAGTACATTAATTGCAGCTGTCCGGCTTGGAAGAAATTCGGCCGGTATTGAGCTCTCTAAGGAATATTGGAGTTCGGCAAAAAGGAGAGTAGGAAAAATCCTGAAAGAAAAACCTGGTGTCAGTTCATTTGTTTTAAAAGGATCTTCCGAGAATCTCGGCGAGGTTCTGAAAGATAATTCCATAAGCAGCATCCTTTTTGATTTTACTATTACTTCTCCTCCTTACTGGAACCAGCTTGAAAGAAATTCCTTAAGACAAAAAATGAGGAAAGATAAAGGGCTCTCCACAAAGTATTCGGACAACCGGAATGATATCGGGAATATAAAAGATTATGATGAGTTTATAGAAAAACAGGCTGTAATCTTTGATAAGGTCTTTGATTTTACAAAGCCCAATGGTTACCTTACACTTATCACAAATAATGTCTATTTTAACGGTAAATTATTCCCGCTTGCATTTGATACTGCAGTGTCCTTAACAAAAAGGGGAAATAAAAGCTGGATAATGAAGGATGAAAAAATCTGGCTTCAGGATGACAAACCTCTTATAGCCCTAGGAGTAAATAATGCATGGGTGGCAAACAGGCATCACCAGTACTGCCTTGTGTTCAGGAAAGAAGGAAAAAGTAAAAAGGAAAAAGGAAAAAGTGAAAGGAAAAAAATTAATTAAAAAATTAAATGACAAATTAAAAAAGGGGATTATTATTATGATCGATTTAAATGAAAGATTGTTTAAGTTTTCTGTTGATGCAATATTATTCCTTATTAAAATAAAAAATATACCGGAATATTCTATAATTAAATATCAATTAACAAAAGCATCTACTTCAAGCTGTGCCAATTATGAAGAAGCTCAGGCTGCTTCTTCAAAAGCGGACTTCTTGAATAAAGTAAGGATAGCACTCCGTGAAATGCGCGAATCAAATTATTGGATGAGGGTTATCAATTGTATTCGAATTGGAGATTTTATTGAAGGAATCAGACTGCAGAATGAATCCGAAGAATTAAAAAAGATTCTGGGATCAATCGCAAGTAAAGTTGCAAAAGAACTTGGTGATTAAATAGATTCTTTTTCCTTTTAACTTTTTCCTTTTTACTTGTTATGATTCAAACCGTTTCCGAACTTACAAAAGAAATTAAACAGAAGCTGGAAGAAGGATTTCAGCATGTTTCCGTCATCGGGGAAATCTCAAATTTTAAAGCTCACGTCTCGGGCAACTGGTATTTTAATTTGAAAGACTCGAATGCATTGATATGCTGCACCATGTGGAAGGGATTTAATAATTATGTTTTTTTCACTCCGCAGGACGGAATGAAAATTATAGCAAACGGGAAAATAACCGTTTATCCGCCCCGCGGTTATTATCAGCTCGATATCAAATCGATGAAGCCGGCGGGAGAAGGGGAGCTGCAGTCTGCTTTTGATAAACTTAAAAATAAACTTGCAGCGGAAGGTTTGTTTGATCGGCAGTATAAGAAGCCGATTCCTTCATACCCGGAGAAAATCGGAATTGTAACTGCGGTTGACGGTGCTGCATTCCAGGATATGATAAACATTGCCAAAAGAAGGTATCCCGCGGTCGAGCTTATTATTGCACCGGCACGCGTCCAGGGAACAGGTGCTGCAGAAAGCATTGTAAAAAGCCTGAAACTCCTAAACGAAACTTCGGGAATAAATGTAATCATTCTTGCCCGGGGCGGAGGCTCTATCGAAGATCTCTGGGCATTCAACGAAGAAATTGTTGCTAGAGCCGTCTTTAAATCAAAAATTCCTGTAATAACCGGGATCGGGCACGAAATTGATTTTACCATTGCTGATTTTACAGCCGACCTTCGTGCGCCTACACCCTCAGCCGCAATGGAGCTGGCTACGCCGGATGAAAATGAGATACTGGGATTATTAAATG
>DATKLQ010000620.1:0-2430 GCA_035542335.1 Ignavibacteriaceae bacterium
CTGCCGGGTTCAATTGAATTAAAAAAACCAAAACAGGGAATAAAGACTATTTTATATGAAGGCGAATGGAATCTGCTCCCCGATTTTGATAAACTTAACCCGGTAAGTTCTTCGGTAACAGAACAGATTAACTTGCCTAAAGACAGGCTTCAGAATTACGGAGTGAAGTATGAAGGATATATCAAAATCCCCAAAGATAATCTTTATACCTTCTTTATAAATAATGATGACGGTGCTGTTCTCTTCATGGATGACGAACCGCTAATTAATAACGACGGTTTACATGCGCCTGAGGAAATGTCAAGCTCTATTCTCTTAAAAGCAGGATACCATAAAATAAAAGTGGTATTCTTCCAGAAAGGAGGAGGTCAGGCCCTCGATGTAAGCATTGAAAGTGCTGGACTTCCGAAACAGGTAATCCCCCGGGAAATGCTGTTTATTGAGCAGAAAGATTAATCGAATACATTATTCTTTGAATAACAGAGCATGGAATGATAGAGTGATGGAATTAAAGGAAAATTCCTGTTTATTTAATGCGTTTTATGAAGGAAGCATATTCAATTCAAAACTGGAACTGGCCTTTATCCTATAAATCTTAAATTGCCGGTTTTCTTTTATCAATAATATTATTGTAATAGAATTCCGAAACAGGGACAGCTCTTTTGGAGAAAGAATCGAACTGTATTAAAGCATTAGTGCTTCACCGCCGGAAGCTTGAGCCAAGACTACTACGACTAGTGTGAAGGGACTGCCCACCAGCCAGCCAAAAATCCCCTGAGGATCGCCATTGCGGGATTCCGAGCCAAGTTAACCATACATTATAAAGATAACATTGCTGTTTCATCGGTTTCATTCTTTTAAATATCCCATATTAATATTGAACCTATGCTGGCATATCGGCTTACCCTATATAGAAACCTACATGGCAGTGCTTTCAGACAATTTAAGATAATCATCAAGGGAATCACGTTCCGTTTTCCTGGAAGATACCATATATTATTAAGCAAATAAATGATAATCGTTCAGTTTAATTTTAGTTTTTATCAGTTTAAATTTTACAATTTATCAGCGAACTTTGCCGGCAATATTTTCAAGAAGAACGTTGGATAATACTGCAGTATCGGTTTTGTCCGGCAGATGCGAGCAGAAACCAATTCCCACAAAAAACGGTTCATTAATCTGCAGCCGGATTGGGGAACCGAATTTATTCATCGGCTCGCCATCCATACTCACGAAAAGGGTTATGGAACTACCACGTTTTTCGATCCCGATGCGTTTAGCATGGGCAATAACAAGATCATCCGGAGATTTACCGCCTGGTAAGCCGCCCCGGCTGCCAATACGGTATTCCATATCTTTTATGCGGAGACCTTTTCCAGGACGCCATGCAAGGTGAATCATACCATCGCCATGGAGTGCAACAAGAGCTTCTTTTGAGTCATCATCGAGGCTCTCCCGGATAACAAGGACTGCCTTGCGGTCGAAGTAGCCTGCAGAATCGGGATACTTAATGTCGGCTGCGAGAGAAATATCTCCGGACATTTTATTCCACAGAAAACGGAATTCATCCCGGACATACCATATGTTATAGCCGGCTGAGGTTATTGTGTATTGTTTCGTAGCTGGGTCGTAACTGGAGCTGCCCGCCGCTAATGCTGCTCCAATGTCCGACTGACCCTCAAATATTCCAATTGATTTATTTGAGGTTCTTGCAGGTCTGTGGAAATCAGACGGAGGCGATATTTGAGTGTGTGTTTCAGATCCCGGCAACGCCCAATCGGGTACTTCCGATTTTTGAGCAAAAATAAGAAATGGTGAGATAAACAGCACTAGTACAAATTTTGATTTCATAAAAAATTTTCCTTCCTTATAATATCTCATTAACTTTTATAAACATGAATCATCAGGAAAATCAAAAAAATATACCTGCCATGGTTCAGAGAATTTAGATAATTTAATAACCCAATTTTAATCTTGCAGAAATCTCTATTTTCCTATAATTGATTCATCCAGCATAGCCGGCAACCAATAATAAGCCGCTAACATGCCTGACGGCAAGGCAGGTTCGCGAATAATATTGGCGCACTCGCGGCAAATTTTATAAAATATTGCTGAGGATATCATTCTAGCTCCAAATTTATTTTCCCCAGCATACTATTTCAGCAGGAGAAGCTTTTTCGTTTCGCTGTACGATCCCGCCTCCAACCGGTAAAAATATGTACCGCTCGGCGCTCCTTCGGCATTCCATCGCCGTGAATATCTGCCTGCAGACAGCTCCCCTGAAATTATTTCAGATACTTCCCTTCCTAAAGAATCATAAACCTTAAGTGTAACGAATGATCTTTCGGTAAGAGTAAATGCAATAGTTGTTGACGGGTTGAACGGATTCGGATAATTCTGTTCTAATGAATAACCATTAATTGTTTTCAT